>NZ_JAEMGT010000241.1:0-2022 GCF_017655185.1 Rahnella sp. ChDrAdgB13
GCAAAATATCAATGATCTCAGCCGCGACACGGAACATGCCAACGACAGCATCAGCCCAATTTTCGATAAGGAAAAAGAGCAGAACCGCCTAAAACAGGCCCAGCTTATAGGGGAGATTGGTGGGCAGGTGATGGATATTGCGCGAACACAGGGCGATATCAACGGGCTGGAAAAGGCTCGTGCCGACAACCCTGGGATCAAACAGCCGGGGCCGGAAGCCACGCAGAAACAGCGCGATGCTTATGTTGCTGCACTGAAAAATACCGACAGCTACAAAACTGAAATGGCGAAATACGGTACGGGCAGTGCTATTCAGCAGGGATTACAGGCGGCGACTGCGGTAATACAGGGGCTGGCCGGTGGGGATTTAGCGAAGGCTATTGCAGGCGGGAGTGCACCGTACCTGGCGGAAGTGATCAAGCAGATTGCACCGGATGAAGCCAGCCGGGTAATGGCCCATGCTGTCGTAGCTGGTGCACTGGCCTCAATACAAGGTAACTCTGCCGCTGCGGGTGCCGCGGGTGCAGCGACTACGGCATTAATGGGCGAAGCGATAAAAACTGCGTTGTATGGCGATACTCCAGTAAGCCAATTGAGTGAAAGCCAGAAACAAACGTTGGTTGCGCTGGGAACCGCAGCTGCAGGATTGGCAGGTGGATTGGCAGGCGACAACTCGGCTAATGCGATGGTGGGGGCGCAGGCTGGCCAGAATGAAATCAGTAATAACATGGTCGGTATCGGGTTAGTTCAGCAGATGTTGGCGTATGAAACCCTGAACTCTGCGGCATTGGCGGAAGCAGGTAAGGGGAGTGCGAATGATCAGGCGGCACTGGCACTAACGAAAGCTGTGAAGCAGGGGCTAGGTGCGAGCTGTCTGGCGAATGATGTCTGTGTGATAATGGCGATAGTTGCGGCGCAGAGTCAGCAACATGCTGATGGTGCAGGAAGCAAAACTGAAACCGTGCCGGTGAATGATGATCTGACGGGTGGGAAGCTGGTTAATCCGGTTCCGGACGAGAACAAAGGTACTTCACTGATTACGCCGGATCAGTCTGGTGATAATAAAGGCATGATTACTATTTCACCGGAAAGCCAGCCTGGTAAGAATGATGGTATTTATATTAATCCTAGACCTGCGCTAGCAGATAAAAATGACTCGAACTATATGTCAGAGTCACAGGATGGGATTAATGCGGGTAACTTTTTAAATGGGACAACATATACCGATAAAGTACGCCAACAAGCATCTTCTGGAGATTATCATTCTTTCCCTGAATCAGTCGATGGATATGCTGGACAAGGTACGGTATCCGAGATCACTGGTGGTGATGGTGTCAAGCGTTGGAAGCTCGAAATACCTGGTACTTACAGAGGAAATGAAGGTGTTTTCGAATATATACGAAATCCAGATGGGACGATTAATCATCGACTCTTTGTTCAGGATAAAAAATAAAGAGGGCTATAAGTTATGATTGGAAAAATTTTAGAGTTATATGCCCGTTGCGGACATAGCTTACTTGAAAATGGTTTAAATGAAGCCGTGTTACCTATATCTTCATCAAATTATGCTCTTGATATTTTTAAAGAAAATGGCTGGTTAGTTTTAGGTGGAGATGTTTATCAGCGTGGAAGTGATGGGGGGATGTATAACTTTTATGCAGATTGGTTCAGCTCTTCGGCTGATCCAATTGAAGCTACTGAATATGCAAAAGAGCATATTAATGGTTTGAAAGGCGATAATTTATTTATCTCTTTTACTATAAAATCATAATACTAAACCCCGGCCAATCCGGTCGGGGTTCCTTTCTTAGCAGATCACTCCTCAGCTAGCCGGATGATCAACTACCTTGGTTGCATGATCACCTCGAGCTTCTGCCCAATGGTAATGTAAGCTGCCCGAGCCAACGGCCCTTGAGCGTGATCTGTGGATACGGATCGGGCAGCCCAGGTTAACCTGCTTTCGAACGTTGGCAATCTGTCGCTCTCGGGGGCGGGTAATGACGGACACGCCAGCGGCACCAC
>NZ_JAEMGT010000047.1:0-12851 GCF_017655185.1 Rahnella sp. ChDrAdgB13
GTACGGATTACCTGAGGAAGTCGGCGACGAGGGGAGCTTTTATCTAAATCCGATTTATTCAACAAAGCCCACCCAAAGCAGAAGTTGGGTATTGCTGATGCGTAGTTTTATTGTCTGCGCCAACGACGTCATAACCGAAGTTTTCGTAAGTATCATTGATGGTGGAATTATCAATGGTCAGTTGCAATGGTGACTGGTCGTATTCATTGCGGGCTGTAGAGCCACAAGTAGAATCCGTAGAACCCACGCAACGGGAAGTGATCATGCCATTCACGGTGGTATTGGTGATATTCAGGACATTACTGGTATTGCTATCAAAACCCAGGTAATGCGTAGAGATAACGCCGTTTACGACTGCATTATTGATTGAAGAGTAGATGTCTCCGCCAGTGTAACTGTTATTGGCACCATCATTATCAACATAGCCGTGATAGCCAATATAACCAGACTGAATCGAGTCACTGTAGAAAGTATCGTATACGGTGCCGGAGATGTCTGCTGACATCGCCGCAGGTGCTGTTACTGCAACAGCGCAGGCCAGCGCTATTTTAGAAACGAAGAACTTTTTATTCCATGCATGCATTTATTAATCCCTCAACAAAAAATAGTCAGCATGAATCAACTGAAATATTCCAGTTACTATGCTTTGATTTATATTACAGAAGAGACAGAAGAACTGTTCGACGGCGGGATGATATTTTAATGCATGGTGTTATTCAACAAAGAAGTTCACACAAATCTGAAAGAAAGCTGAATTATTTTTGTGATTTAAAGTTCTGAATTTAATTTATTTGGAATCTTTTAAATAATGTTTTCCTTTGTGGTTTCTGAATGATGACGACATATTAGAACTTATGATTCTGTGCAGACCCTTGCCTGGCAGGCTCTGCAGCGGAGTTTTAAGGCGTGGTAATCCGCTAAATCCCACGTGGTGAAGGGTTTTTCAGGATATTGACCATATTTATTTTTGTGAAAATCGTTAAGGTGCATTTTTAGGGTGAATATTTTACTTAGTGGTTTAGTTTCTTACATTATGCAATGTGTTGGTTAAAAGTATTTATTTATCGGAAACTGTTTTGATGGATAACAGGGGGAATAGGCATGCACCAAATGTTTATTTATTTGATGCAGATCAACGGGAGTTATTCGGTATTCATTGATAAGAATTATGCATTATCGTGTATGATTTCTGTATGTGATAATTGCGGGGCGCGCTGAGAGTAAAAGGCGATACTTCGTTATATCGTTGTTTAGGATTTACGTCGTACTATGGGTTTCTGTTCTGCTATGTTTGGACTATCCCTTTGAGCCCTGATAGACGCTTTTTAACCCAAAAGAGACCTGCCATCAAATTGAAAAAGCCTGTTTTCAGTGTCAGGAGGATCGTGATGTTCGTCCTTTTCCTGCTCATCTGTATCGGTCTGTACTTGCTTGCCCTCAACAGCTATTGCGATCAGGGCGGCAACTTTGACCTTGGTGTTTGCTCTATCACCTCCTTTATTCCTTTCTGAGTAATGCCTGCCAGACGAATCTGCGAGCTTTGGGATTTGCAAACCGGTAAGAAAACCCTGTTTTTTTGTGAATGGCTTCCCTGACCTGCCGGGGATGGTAAGATGCTTGCTCTGAACATTCAGTGGTAGGGTAGTCAATGTTTGATTTCGCAGTGGGCCAAAGCAGCCTGGCTTCATTGGTGCTGTGTGCACTCTCAGTGCTGTTATTCCTTCTGGTCTGGTTTTTCGTCAGCCGCGCCAGCGTCAGGGCAAATGAGCAAATTGCTTTGTTGCGCGAGATAGCTGAGCTGCAACGCCAGCAAACCGAGTTGCTCAAGGTTCTGGCTGCACAGGCAAGAGGCAATGCGCCCTCCGTTGAGGCAGACGATGATTCTGCTCTCAGCCTGCGCGGATTTATTCCTGAACGATAATTCCGTTTTGTTAACCCGCCAATTGGCGGGTTTTTCATTTACGCCATTCATTCACAAAAGTGTCTTATTCTTCCGTTAGTCTCCACGCATGTGCCCTGCAGGATGGAAGAACAGATGATCAAATGGTCTGAAGAAAACGACAGTGAAGTAAACCACAACATTGCCTTATTGACCGGAGAGGAGCCTGAGAAGTGGTATCCCTATGGCGGCATGAAAGGCAAAGATTATTGCAACAACCCCTCCGATGCGTGGCCGATTATTTGCGCCAACAAAATCAGCATAAATTTTAAAGAGTTGCAGAGCGATCCCCTCTGGCTGGCAGAAATCAGCAGCCCGCACGGTCAGTGGCAGGCGCAGAGCAAGCGGCCGCTTCGTGCAGCAATGGTATGTTTCCTGCTTAGTAAAACTTGCGCATAATTAAAAGCGCAGAGATACTCAGATTGTGACAAGGTTTTGCAGAGAAGTGATTCGAATAAGCATCGCATAAAGCGATGCGTATCAAGTGATTAATGTTTCCTCATTTTGACAGTTGTGTCTAAGGCGGAGTCCATTATGAAGCGCATCATTAAAGGTGATAAAAATCTTTCCCATCTGGTGGTTGCTCATGCAGCTATCGACAGTCATGAAAAAGCCTACGGCAAACGTCGTCAGGGCTGGCCTTCTACCTACCTCATTAAATACAAAGATGCGCGTGTTGCGGTCGAAGTCGTGACCCGCAGACAATCCTATGTGGCAACTCTCATGATCGGCGCCAGAAATCTGACCAAACTTTGTGGTATGCCTGCCTGATAAGCAGAGCGACGAGTCTCAAACTTAAAACCGTGCCGGATTCTCCGACACGGTTTTTCTTTATACCGCCTTCGCTGGCAGGCGAACCTGATGCAAGCTGCCGCGAGGGAAGGGGCGTTTTATCAGCCTGAGCATCAGGGAGATAAGATCCATCATCAGCAGCAATGTGCCCGTAATAGCCAGAATCATAAACCCGGCCAATGTCAGGATGATGAGTTTTAGCGCCGGTGGCAAAGTGAACCGGCGAAAGCGAGAGCGCAGCCATAGGCGTCCATATTGTGTTTGGATCTGCATAATGTGCGTCAGCCGCGCAGTAAACGACTTGCGGTTTTTCGTTGTGTTCATTGTCATAAAGCGTCTCCTTTCAGAACATCTTTAGTACAACATAGAGTTATTAAGATTTTCTTAATGTCCGCTAAACGCTCATTTGCCACATTATTTTGCACTTTCTGTCTGTGGTGTGACCGGCAATTATGATAATTATTCAATATTGCAGGCCTGAACTGCTCTCCGGAACCGTCGTCATCTCACAGGAGCCTTATGCCAGGTAAAAATCCCTATTACGATCCTTCAAAAGCACATCATACGCCTGAGGGGTTCACCAATGCCGAACCGCAAAACCGGCAGGAAGGCGACCTAAAACGCTGGAGGAAAGAACGCAAAGAGCAGGGTTTGCCGGTTCCTCCTGAAAAAGGGTATGAACATTTTGTCAGCCAGTGGTGGCAGGCGGCTGATTTCAGTGGAACCGATGACCGGTTATGGTTTTTAGGCCACGCCTGCCTGTTGCTTAGGGTGTCGGGTCGCTACATTCTGACCGATCCGGCGCTTTCTGACCGTGCTTCGCCGCTGAGTTTTTACGGACCGAAAAGGAAAACACCCGTCGCGGCCTCCGTCGATAAGCTGCCAAAAATAGACGTCGTGCTGTTTTCGCACAACCACTACGATCATCTGGATCGTATGACGGTTCGTCGTCTCCTGCGCCGCTTCCCCGATGTGCAATTTATGGTGCCGCTGGGAATGAAATCCTGGCTGACGCGGCGTGGCGCAAAGCATGTTGAGGAACTCGACTGGTGGGAAGAACGAACGTTCGGCGAAATCACGATTTCTGCAGTACCGGCGCGTCACTGGAGTATGCGCACGCTATGGGATCGCAACCGGTCGCTGTGGTGCGGCTGGGTGGTGGCCCATCCTTTATTAAAATTCTACTTCTCCGGGGACAGTGGTTACAGCGACCAGTTTGAAAAAATTGGGCAGCGTCTGGGGCCATTTGATTTGGCAGCGATTCCGGTTGGCGCGTATGCACCAAGATGGTTCATGAGTGCGCAGCACATGGACCCGCAGCAGGCTGTCGAAGTGTTTAAAGAATTGCGTTGTCACAAAGCGGTGCCCATTCACTGGGGCGTTTTTGAATTAGCGGATGAATCACTCGATGAGCCTTTACGCGAATTATCTCAGGCTGTGAGTCAGAGCGACTTGCCTGAAATGGAATTCAAACCTTTAAAAATAGGTGCAAGCATATCTAAAGGTTGAATTTCATTTTTCAGGGCGCGAACAGGTGGAGAAAGTAAATGGCACGCCATTAAATGAGAAGTATTATCAGTTAAAGTGAATAACCCCTCTTAACACTCACAAAGATGAGGGGTTATAAAGTTGTTAATTACAATCCCGCTGACGCTTAATTCTCCTGCCAGCAGCGTGCATTTGTTCAGAATAATGGCTCGTCAGAATATCCCAAATGCGTTGTTTTGAGCGTTAACTGCAATTTTTTCAGGTTATACAGTGGATTATAGGGCGCTATACCAGAGACCCGCGTGCAGGAATCAGTAACCCTTTTTGTCGTTTTCCCGATGAAAGATCGAAAGAGTTATGTGACTCATATCTTTAAGTGATAAATCTAAGATGAGATTTCGATCACGGAATTTAATATTTATTTTTTATATCGATATTTAATATTTGAATAAGACTGGGGGCGGATGTTTATTAACTGTTATCTCGGTTTAACCAACTCGCAAACTTTAATTCATTATAATGTCAAAATCCGGAATGTCGAAAAAATGGCTTTATATAGGTACCTGTGTGGAATTGAATTCTCCCGGGCTGCTGTGTTTCGTTGTATTATCTCCCGGAGATAAAGGCGCACAGTTTAGGTGCATTTATTCCTTTATCCTCCTTTGTTTTGCACCATTTTATCCGTCTATGGCGTAATTGATTATTGCATAACCAGTCATACCGTTCGGATATGTTCTTGTCGGGGTGCCCGTTCTGTCTGACAAGTGTGCAACTCACCCGCCAGACAGGCTATCACACAAGTGTTGCCTGCCGGGAGGTGCCCGACTGTCACGAAGAATCCCTGCTTCCTGAAGAAGTCTGGAATGCGCACCGCAATAAAAATTCAAATAAACATGTGTTTTACGCTTACGGTTCTGCATTAAATGATCAATAATCGAAACAGGTCGTTATTGTTTTGTTTGATATGCAGGTAAAACTGCAAAGCAGAAAAAAGCATGTCTATCAACATATTTCAGCATAACTGAACACGAAGTGCCTTTAACCGGCTCAAATATGTGCGACATGTCCATCACTGATTAAAAATGGCTTGCCATCGAATTCAGAGTATGTGATAACGCATCTGGGTAAAACGAGGTACAGTTCTGTATATGTGTGGCATTTTCAGTATAGAAGTTCTGAGTAAAGACGTTCACGTTGAATACCGCTTCTCTGCCGATTCTAATCTTAGTGCCTCAAGCAGTAACGACTCTAGTTTGTCTATGTAACGCCCTCGGGCGGTTTAAACAATCCAAAGGAAATACTCAAGATGGCAAAGATCAAAGGTCAAGTTAAGTGGTTCAACGAGTCTAAAGGTTTCGGTTTCATTACTCCTGCTGACGGCAGCAAAGACGTGTTCGTACACTTCTCTGCAATCCAGGGTAACGGCTTCAAAACTCTGGCTGAAGGCCAGAACGTAGAGTTCGAAATCCAAGACGGCCAGAAAGGCCCGTCAGCAGTTAACGTAACTGCAATCTAAGCAGCGCTTAGCTGTAAAAAAACCCGCCATGCGCGGGTTTTTTTGTGCCTGTATATCCGGTGTTTCTCAGGTTTATAAGATCATAATGCCCGATTGTTGGTTGCGGCCACTGATCCCCAGATGCGTCGGGTCTTTCGCGCGCTGATGACTGTTGCGTCGAAAACTGGTGTATTTGAACCCGTTTCCGCCAGGCGCTTCGGTACAGATTGTACAACTACCGGCATGATCAATGCCCGCAAAGCCGAGGGAATATAGTTTGGTACTGGCGATTGCCGCCAGATCGAGATGCCGGTGCCGGGGCGAAATCAGTGAAGCAGGCAAATCGAGGCGTTGCATAAAATCATCGACCAATTCCTGGCTGACTTCATAACAGCAGTTTCCTGCCGCCGGACCAATCGCCGCAAACCAGTCTGACGTATCGCCGTTCTCATTAATCCGCTCAGCCATTTTTTCAAGAATGCCGTCGATAAGCCCGCGCCAGCCGGCATGTATCGCCGCGACTTGCTTACCATCCTTGCGGCAAAAAATAACCGGTAAACAGTCAGCCGTGAAAACCGCCAGCAGAATTCCGGGCGTTGACGTGATAAAACCATCGGCCTCGCCGCAGTCTTGTCCGGGCTGAACGACATCTACAATATGTGTGCCGTGAACCTGTTTCTTTTCAGGGCGGGTAGATTCATAAGCTTGCAGGTGTACGGGGAGCAGATTTTCTTTGTCGCCGAATCCATGCAGGATCCCGGGGATAGGGCTGAGTAAAGCTGAGTTGTCACTCATCTCGTTTCTCGGTTAGAAAAATGTTATCGACTCAGTGTAGCCGTCTTTGAACCGGATTTTCCAGCAGTTGCAACAACAGTACGCCTTCTTTAGACTTAGCCTTGTTGCGAATTTTCGCCCTTTTCAGACTTTCCTTGCAGGTTTTCCGCATGACTTATCAATGTCCACTTTGTTTCCAGCCGCTTGAGCTGACAGGCCAGCAATGGCGGTGTGCCGCGAATCATCAGTTTGATAACGCCAGAGAAGGCTACGTTAATCTGATGCCGGTGCAGCATAAACGCTCGAAACAGCCCGGGGACAGCACAGAAATGATGGTTTCGCGCCGTGCATTTCTCGACGCCGGGCATTACCAGCCATTACGTGACCGGCTGGCGGACATTCTGGATAACGCGTTGCCGGAAACCGCGGAAACGCTACTTGATATCGGCTGCGGAGAAGGGTATTACACAACCGCGCTGGCGGAACGCCTGTCTCATCATCGCAAGATGAATGTCTTCGGGCTGGACGTGGCGAAAGTGGCGATCCGCTACGCGGCAAAACGCTATCACAATGCGTCATTTTGCGTCGCCTCCAGCCATCGTTTGCCGTTCGCCGATAACTCTCTGGACGCGGTGGTACGCATCTATGCGCCATGCAAAGCGCAGGAGCTTTACCGTGCTATTAAGCCCGGTGGCGTGGTGCTGACCGTCGCACCTGGTCCGCGTCATTTATATCAGATGAAGGGCATGATTTATCAGGATGTTCAGCTCCATGCTGAACTGGATGAACAGCTTGAAGGTTTTGAGCGCGTCAGTACAGAAACGCTGGCTTACAATATGCGCCTGTCAGGCGCTGAAGCGTTTGATTTACTGCAAATGACGCCGTTTGCATGGCGGGCGACGGAAGAGGTGATGGCGAATTTAAAATCTCAGCCTGCGTTCGAATGTGAGACTGATTTTGTGATCAGACTGCACCAGCGCCAGTCTGACTAAAAGAGCCGGTTTTTGCTAAATCAGCCTAAGTAACCGAGATGTTCTAGCAGGATACTCAGGCCAATACCGATCAACACCACGCCTCCCAGCATTTCGGCCCATTTACCCAGCAACGGGCCGATAAACCGCCCCAGCATCATTCCCAGCGTAGACATGATCATCGTCGCCATACCGATAAAGATCGCGGTATGGATGATGTTCACTTCCAGAAACGCAAGACCGACCCCGATGGCTAACGCGTCCAGACTGGTGCCTACGGCCGTGGCTGCGAGGATCCAGAAACTGTGGCGGCTGGCCAAAGTGGTCTCTTCTTCAGGTTTTTTTTTCAGGCCCTGAATAATCATTCGTGAGCCGAGAATGAACAGCAGAATAAAGGCGACCCAGTGGTCCCATTCCATGATGTATCGGGTGGCAAATAAGCCCAGACACCAGCCAATAAGCGGGGTGATGGCTTCAATGACACCGAAAATGAGACCGGTACGCAAGGCTTCGCGAAAGCGCGGGCGATGAAGGGTTGCCCCTTTACCGATGGATACGGCAAAAGCGTCCATAGACATGCCGAAAGCAAGAATCAGTGTGGCGGATAAGTTCACGAGAAGAGTCCCGGCCGGGTATTCCATATACACGTAACCCACCCCCAACCTCCCGGCAGCGCTACGTGTCTATGGTCTCGCCAACCTTACGGATGCCCGCACCACGTTTCAGAATATAAAACGAGTATGTTGATACGGGCGTTTTTGAATACACATTATTAAAACTGATTCAAAAACCGGCTACTCCCCAAATGACGGCGCAACCTTATCATAATATTTTTATTCGGGACAACAACAAATAAAATAAGGGTTTCAAATGGAGCCGAGAATTATTCCCACAAAGAATAAATAATTATCAAACTGACTGAAATAACAACGGCGTTGATGTGGAATTAAACAACATTGTTATTAATAAGGTTAAGCAATGTTATCGTTAATATGCATCAGGCTATAACTAATATACGAGTGTCAAAGATCAACTTACTGATTATTAACCATTAAATTATAAATTCTTTCAAGATCGTCCAGTTCATTGACGCGAATGAGTAACTTTTTCTGCTCTAACTCAAATACCAGTACCCCATCTTCGGAAAGATTCATGCTTCTGATCCTGTCGTAGGTGATGAATGTATTGGCGAAATAAAACCCCTGCGGTTTGAACAGCATTTTTGGCCAGCGAATAAACGACAAATAGAAGGCAATCAGGCCTAAACCAATTAACAGATAATTTGTTATCACCGTGCCGTTTGAATGGATATTGTTGTACAGAAGGATCGCCAGCAGGCCAATGAAAATGATGGAATCCAGTCTGTTGCGGCGTCGCAGGTTCACCCGCAGCTGTGTTTTGCCATTCCGGGTACCCATGATGAATTCGTCGTAGATGGCGTAGGCAAGCAACAGAAGGGTAAACAGGGCGAGGACAATATCGGTGACAGACATGAAAAACTCCAGCAAACAGCCATCAGGCAAAACAAGATAGAAACACAGCAACCGGCAAGCGACAGCGATAAAAAAACCGGGGGATTGCTCCCCCGGTTTTGAAGGTTATCAGAGACCTAACAGACCAATCCAGTAACCGAAGATACCGATGGCGAAGAAGCCAACGATAATCCACAAGGCATTCACTTTCTTACGCAGCAGCCACATACAGCCGAAGGTCAGCAGTAAGGGCACCAGGCCTGGCATCAGCTGATCCAGAATCGTCTGTACCGTGGTGACCGTGGTATGGCCCGTCTGGTCGGTGATTTTGGAGACCACCAGCGGAATGTTTACGTGCGTCCACTTGTTAACCAGGGCCCCCATGACAAAGAGGCCGAGAATTGACGCCCCCTCAGTCAGTTTTTGCAGGAAGCCGCCGCCCATATCGTTAACGATATCGACACCTTTTTTGTAGCCATAAGACACGCCGTAGTAACGGGTCAGCAGACGTACAAGGTTAAACAGAACGAAAAACAGCAGTGGCCCCAGCAGGCTGCCGGTCATCGCGATACCTGCGCCAAGTGCCGCAAATACAGGACGAACAGTACCCCAGAAAATCGGGTCACCCACACCGGCCAGCGGCCCCATCAGACCGACTTTCAGGCCGTTGATGGCCGCGTCGTCGATAGGTGCGCCGTTAGCACGCTGTTCTTCCATCGCCAGCGTTACACCCAGAACAGGCGCTGCAACGTAAGGATGAGTGTTGAAGAATTCCAGGTGGCGTTTGATAGCCGCTTTGCGATCGTCGTTATTTTCAGGATAGAGACGACGAATTGCAGGCACCATACAGAAGCAGAAGCCCAGAGCCTGCATACGTTCGAAGTTCCATGACCCCTGGAAAAGGTTGGAGCGCATAAACACACCGCGAATATCGCTGGCCGTGAGTTTTTTAACTGCAGTTTGATCAACCATGTCCTTCACCCTTAATCCAATTCGTTGTCGAGATCGTTAACACCCGGTGCAGCCGCTGCTTGCGCAGACTTGTTGTATTTCGGGCTCAACTGGATGTAAAGAACCGCCATCACCACACCAATCACACCCAGTGCAACCAGGTTGAAGTTGGTGAATGCAGCAGTAACGAAACCAAGGTAGAAGAACGGCATCAGGTAGCCAGCGCGCATCATGTTGATGACCATGGCGTAACCGACAACGACGATCATACCGCCGGCGATGTTCAGGCCGTTGGTGACCACTTCAGGGATAGACGCCAGCAAATCATGAACGATGGCAGTGCCCACAGAAACCGCAACGATGACGGCAGGGATTGCGATACGCATTGCCTGCAGAACCAGCGCTGAAACGTGGATCCAGCTGATCGCGTTCAGGTTACCTTTTTCAGCGGCCTTATCGGCAGCATGCTGGAAGGCAACGGTGATGGTACGAACGATGATAGTTAATACCTGGCCGGCCGCAGCCAGCGGGATTGCCAGTGCGATACCTGCACCAACAGACTGTCCGCCTGCGATAACCAGAATGGTGGAAATAATGGAAGCCAGAGCGGCATCGGGTGCAACAGCAGCACCGATGTTCATCCAACCCAGAGCGATCATTTCCAGAGTACCCCCGATGATGATCCCGGTTTTAACATCACCCAGAACAAAACCGATTAAGGTACAAGCAACTAACGGACGGTGAAACTGGAATTCATCCAGGATCGAACCCATCCCCGCAATACATGCAACAATAAATATCAGCACAATTTGTAGTGTGGTGATCTCCATTGCACTTCTCCTATGACCAAAGGACGCTGAGTATAAACAGGCGCATCAGGCAGATAACGTTGAGGGAATCTGCACAAATTCGATGTGCTTATTAATTCATTTTATTAATGAGATCCATCATCTTGAGGCGCGAGTCAGTAGAGACTTTACGCACTTCAAGCTCGATACCTTTTTCATTCAATTTCTTGAATGCTTCGATATCTTTTTCGTCGACGGACACGGCGTTATTCACCTGCGTTTTGCCCTGACGGAAAGCCATACCACCGATGTTTACGGTCGTGATTTTCACGCCAGCCTCAACCAGACGCAACACGTCAGTTGGGTTGGTGAACAACAGCATGACGCGGTCGTTGGCATATTTCGGGTTGTCCCAGACGCGAATGGCTTTCGCGACGTCGACAACGTGTGCGGTAACACCAGGAGGAGCAACCTGAGTCAGTAGCGTTTTACGCACGGTATCGGCAGCGACTTCATCGCTGACAACAATAATGCGGGTTACGTTGGTTTCTTTGGTCCAGCGGGTCGCTACCTGGCCATGAATCAAACGGTCATCGATACGGGCAAGGCCGATTTTCATATGGTCGTTCGGACCGGCAGGTTTCGCCGGGGCTGCTGCTTTTGGCACAGGCGCGGCAGCAGGGGCTTGAGGCGCAGCTTCCGGCGCTTTCAGTGCTTTCACACCGATTCGGCCAGTTTCTACTGCGATGGCAACCAACTCTGCGAAAGAGGGGTTATCATCACGTGCCATGAAAGTCTCTGCCAGCATCGGGATGTTAACACCGGTGACAACTTCGTAATTTTCTTTATCGACAACAATGCGGCTGGCGGCGTTGAACGGGCTGCCGCCCCATGTATCGACCAGGAAAAGAACGCCGCTGCTGGTGTCTAAACCACCCAACTTTGCCGTGTACTTTTCGATCAGGGTTTCGGCGTTTTCGCCGGGAACGAAATCAATGAAGGCGACATTATCCTGTTCACCTAAAATCATTTCCGCTGTTTTCAGCAACTGCTCAGCTGCTGACCCGTGCGTGCCGATGATAATAGCAATACTCACTCGCTACCTCCTCTGTTAACTCTGGGAAAGAGTTATGCACATAAGTAATGGTGCTGATGATGTCCGCCCGTTTTTATTCCTGAGGCGAACAGGGCACTCCCTGCGTAACTAATCTTTCCTTAATTTCTGATAAGACTGCTAAACAGTAAAACAGCAGAACCTCAACAGGTTGTGCGACGTGATTTATTTTAGTGTGCGAAAAAATAATTTTTGTGACGACTGTCCGTTATTCAACGACGTAATGTGAATACGCTTTCACGTGGGCAATAAAACAGCATAGTTGTTACAGGATGATGCTGAAGGTAAAAAATCATACTTTCTTCATATAATCATTCCTGATAGAGTAATTTTCCCAATAATTGAACAGGAGTACCGGGCCTCAGCCCTCCCTATGGACTGTCACCGACGTCACTATTCTTCGCTTTTTCACCTCATGATCACCGGCAAATCCGCCCCAATGGGCCTGATTTTTGCCGCACTGAAACCGCTTTCATCTGTTAATTTTGCAGTAAAAAAAGTTTGCCGGGCCTCTGAAAGCTCAGCGAATTGCGTTTCTTTGCGTCTTTTTTCTTTAACTCATTGCGGAGTCTGACATGGAATTTTTGATGGACCCTTCAATATGGGTCGGTTTATTGACGCTTGTTGTCCTGGAAATTGTTCTGGGTATCGACAACCTTGTTTTTATCGCCATCCTTGCCGATAAACTGCCGCCTAAACAGCGAGATAAAGCCCGAATCATCGGCCTGTCGCTGGCGCTGATTATGCGTTTAGGCCTGCTGTCGTTGATCTCGTGGATGGTCAAACTGACCACGCCGCTGTTTAGCATCGCACAGTTCAGTTTCTCGGGGCGTGACCTGATCCTGCTGGTCGGTGGCCTGTTCCTGCTGTTTAAAGCCACAACCGAGCTGCATGAAAGGCTGGAAGGGCACGATGAACAGGGAGCGCCAAACCGCGGCTACGCCAGTTTCTGGTCAGTAGTGGCGCAGATTGTTGTACTTGATGCGGTATTCTCGCTCGATGCGGTGATTACGGCAGTCGGCATGGTGAACAACCTGGCTGTCATGATGACGGCGGTGGTAATCGCC
>NZ_JAEMGT010000242.1:0-1928 GCF_017655185.1 Rahnella sp. ChDrAdgB13
TGGTCAACCGTTTACCAGAATTACGCGCAGAACTCACTATTTCATGACCGCACGAAATCCCAATAGCCTTATAAAGGCAAAGAGTATGTTTGATAAATCGCCTGTTGAATTACAGACACGGAATCTTCTCCTTTAAACACATTTCATTGTGTTGCTCGCTCCCTTGCGGGCATTTTTTTTGCTGGCAATATCCATTAACAAGACTATTATTAGCTTAGCTAACGTAAGATTAGCAACAGATGCCTATCTCTCAAGCCCGCCGTTAACGCGGGCTTTTTTTGCCTGCAATTTGGCAGCATTTCAACATTCATCGACGCTTTAAAGCGGAGGTGCAATCACCTTCCAGTACCATGTGTTATTATTGATATTTAGCCCGCCGTTCTGACGGGCTTTTTTTCGTTGGTTATGCAGCCGATCTGAAAGTAAAGAAAGTTATGATGCAGGCTCGCTCATGATCCCGAGCGTTGACTCGATGGCGATCAAGCGTTCAGATAGGACGGAAATTAGTTCTGCCTGATCTTCATTGCGTTTCTTTAAAGCCTTTATCGCTGCGCCTGAATACGCAGCAGACACCCCGAGCGTATTCAATGACAGGGTATCTTCGTTAGCGAATAGCACCCCATCCTCGTCCACGTAAAGCTGCGGATTATCCGTTACCGTCACCGCTTCAGGGCAATCTTTTTGCACGTCCTGCGCAATGAATCCAAAGCCTTTAGCACCTTTGACCGTAGCCGTTACGTTACCGGCCTCGTCGAACGTGCGCGGGACGTCGTAGTAGTCCCATGAACATGTACGCCATGAGGCAAGCGCAGCAAGGGCTTCTTCAGGGTCGATATCCTGCATGTGGTGCTTAACGCGTTCGTCTGACGTGGCTGTCCACCCGCCGTTCGATTGCCCAACCCCAGAGGGCAACATTGTAAAATCGGTAATTACGCTGGAGTTTGATGCATTGACAACTCTGAAGCGAATCCCGCCGCTACCACCCCCTTGGTTGTTGATAATGTCAGTACCACCTACCACCCCCGTACCGTTCCACCCCATGTACGTACCCTGTACGGAAGGGTTATTAAGACCTTGAGTATAGAAACCAGCAGGCCCTGCGGTAACACCCGCGTTGACCACAAGGTTCCCTGTTACCCCTACGTTGCCCTGTAACTGAGGTGAAGCCAGCGGCGCTGCACCAAGCGCGGTACGTGCGGTTGCGGCAGTTGACGAGCCAGTACCTCCTTGGGAAATAGACAATGCAGTCGTCAACCCTGTGAGTGACGTAATATCACTGTTAGAACCTTTCGCTGCCTTATTATTTACAGTCGCTGTATCTGCCTTACCGGCTAATGAGGTCGTGATGCTGCTCCATGCGGGTCCTGTATAAGTTGAACCGTCAGGCAGGGTTACTGTGATTGTCCCCGTTCCGCTGAATACCTGCTGCCAATTAGCTTTGTCGAGATTGAGCCCGCGGATAGCTTTTGCAACGTCAGCGGCAACCTGTGCAGTGATCCCAACGAGTGTTGCATTCGGAACCGCTGTCCAAGCATTTCCGGTTGCCGTCGGGCCGCCATATGGCGTGATTAATGTTAAGGCTGTTGCGGATGTTGTTGCTTTAACCCCCAGCGTATAGGTCACTCCGCCAACAATAACGACAATAAAATCATTCGCTTTCAAATCGGTGGTGAATGCTGTTCCGGTACCGGTCACATTTGCTGAATTGTTAGTTAATGCGATTGTGCCTGCTGACATGCTTTTCTCCGGGCATAAAAAAACCCGCCGGAGCGGGTTTCTGTGCATTGTGTTGTTTAGTCCAAACGATATTCGACATCTAAACGAACATCTTTTCGAGGTTCATTTTTAGCAAAATGCCGGCTTTGTTGAATAAATCGAACTTTTTGCCGTAATCAGGATCAGATCACCACATTCTCGATCCTGTAGCG
>NZ_JAEMGT010000243.1:0-2858 GCF_017655185.1 Rahnella sp. ChDrAdgB13
ATGATCCGGCTGCTGGGGGTATTGGTGATTCGTATGATCCGAAGACTGGAGAATTTACCAAAGCAGCAACTGATTAATAAATACATCTGACTTAATCAATCCCTTTTATTTTTCCTCTCAATTTTAAAAGCCAAAAGCAAGACAGCACTTATCGCCATTATTGCCAGTAAAGCAATAACGCTGATTGCGAATGTCAAAAGCATGGGATTTACCTGTGATGGGTTCTGAAGGCCAAGGATGGCTATGGGGCGCAGGACATCATGAAGTTTGATGACAGCATGGACGCGTTCATGCTGAAGAGTGAGTGAAAAGTGTATGGGGCATGTATGGGGCAAAAAATTGCCTCAAGATAACTCAGAATATCTAATCTCTCCGAGTGCGCTTGAGGCAAGGCTTTGTTTGACGCATGTTGACGCAAAATAACCCGGTTTTTATCTCTTCATTTCACCATAACACGATGTTAATATTTGGCAATCGAGACGCTTAGATGGCTAAATGCTAATTCAATATAGGCCATATCAATTATTTATATATCGCGGTTTTCACTCCGAACTCAGGCCCTCAACGCACGATTTTTCAGGATTACGATGACAGAGAATTTGCAACTGGGCGCGCTGCTGGCGGCCTGTCACTGGATTGGTCAGAAGGGCTGGAGCCCGGCGACAGGCGGGAATATGTCTGTTCGCGAAGGTGATGCTCATTGCCTGATCACCGAATCAGGAAAAGACAAAGGATCGCTGACCGCAGAAGATTTTCTGCTGGTTGAACTGGAAAGCGGACTGGCACCCAGCGGTCGTCGTCCTTCCGCTGAAACCGGCCTGCACACCATGCTGTATTCCCGCTATCCTGAAACAGGGGCGGTGCTGCACACACATTCGGTGAATTCGACCGTTTTGTCCCGCGTGGAACGCAGCGGCGCGCTGGTGCTGGAAGGCTACGAAATGCAGAAATCGCTGAGCGGCCAGACGACGCACCTCGATCAGGTGGTGATCCCGATTTTCGACAACAGCCAGGACATCTCAGCGCTGGTGCAGAAGATTATTGCCAGCTCGGAACACGCGCCGTTGCAGTATGGTTTTTTGTTGCGCGGCCACGGTCTGACCTGCTGGGGACGGGATGTGGCGGAAGCACGCCGCCATCTGGAAGGACTGGAATTTTTATTCCAGTGTGAACTGCAACGTCGCCTGCTGGAGGCCAAATGATCCGCGCCATCGTCACTGATATTGAAGGCACCACCACGGATATCCGTTTTGTGCATCAGGTGTTATTCCCGTATGCCCGTCAGCGTCTGGCCGAATTTCTGCGTCATCAGCACGAAGAGCCGGAAGTGGCGGCTGCGCTGAATGCTCTGCGAGCCGAAATCGACCGCCCGCAGGCCAGCGTCGAGGCCCTGATTGAGCAACTTTTTACCTACATGGACAACGACGTCAAATCGACGTCGCTGAAAGTCTTGCAGGGTATTATCTGGCGCACCGGTTACGAGAACGGTGATTTCCGCGGGCATTTGTACGCGGATGTTGCGCCGCAGTTAGAAGCCTGGAAAGCCGACGGTTTGCAGCTTTGCGTGTATTCTTCCGGTTCCGTTGACGCGCAAAAACTGTTGTTCGGCTACAGCGATGCGGGCGACCTCACGCCGCTGTTCAGCGGATATTTCGACACCCGCGTTGGCGCCAAGCGTGAAACGGAGTCCTATCAGAACATCGCCGAACAGCTGATTTTACCGCCCGCTGATTTACTGTTTTTATCGGACATCCGTCAGGAACTGGACGCCGCGCGCCTGGCGGGCTGGCACACCTGCCAGCTGATCCGTGACGACGCTGACGAACTCAGCGACCACCTGCAAGTTAATCGTTTTGATCAGATAGCCTTAGAAACATTCTTATAAGAGGGTTGACCATGAGTGCATTGACGATTTTTAGTGACCAGGATCCTTCCGCTCCAGTTTGGGAAAGCCGGGACGGCGACGCCATCGCCGCAGAGCTGAGCAAAATTGATGTACGTTTTGAGCGCTGGCAGGCCGACCGTGATTTAGGCGAAAATCCCCAGCCGCAGGACGTGATCGCCGCGTATCAGCATGAAATCGACAAACTGGTCGAAGAAAAAGGCTACCAGAGCTGGGACGTGATCAGCATGCGTCCGGATAACGAACAGCGCGACGTGCTGCGCACTAAATTCCTCTCCGAGCATACTCACGGTGAAGACGAAGTGCGTTTCTTCGTCGAAGGCGCCGGGCTGTTTTGCCTGCATCTGAACGGTAAGATTTTCCAGATCCTGTGCGAGAAAAACGATCTGATTTCTGTCCCCGCCAATACCCGCCACTGGTTTGATATGGGCGGATCTCCGTCGTTTACCGCGATCCGCGTGTTTGATAATCCGGAAGGCTGGGTGGCGCATTTTACAGGCGACGGTATCGCGGATAAGTACCCGAGGATGGGGGAGTAAGCCTTTTAGAAAGGCTCCAAAGGAGACCTTGGGCTCAAGGGACGCTTAGCGTAAATTTCGGTTTTTCATGTGCGATGATCGCTTAGCGGCTCGCGCCGAAACCGACCAAAGAGGCCCAGGACGGGGCCTCTTTGGAATCTCCGCGTCTTTCTAACTGCGTGCTATCGCTCGCTGGCTATGTTTCAGGGGCCAGCGCTATTGCCGCGAAAACTTGCCGCTGCGCGGTACCCTCACTCGGTTTCGAGCCACAGGTCTCGAAACACTTAGCTCGGCAAGCTTTCTGAAAGCGGCTGGAGGCTTTTTTAAAAGATAAACCATTCTGCTTTTGAATTTAGATAAGCCCCTGGCCGCTTTCAAAACGACGTCGAATGAACGGTGAGAAACAGCGAGAGTCTTTTTCCGAGCCGGTTCGAGCC
>NZ_JAEMGT010000244.1:0-1449 GCF_017655185.1 Rahnella sp. ChDrAdgB13
GGTGGCGGTGGCGTTCCGGCATGTGCTCTGCGGTCGTGCTGTTCCCCGGATGAAGGCGCCGCGGGTGACTGGCGATCATTCGCCCTCCCACCCAGACCTCAAGCAGGTTGTCGAAGGCATGCAACTCAACTGTGTGCCCAACGTATTGATGGGGAACCGAGTAATGGTGCTGCTCATACTCAACGTGGTAATCGATGTTCACTTTCGCTTTCTTTATATGCCGGTAGCGCCATGGATGTACCGGCAGCGGGCGAAGCGCGGGCCTGTCCAGCCTTATAAAAGCCTCCCTGCGATTGCCAGGAAGTTTTTTGAACGGGCGCTCGTTGAGATCTGCTACCAGCGTACGGATACAGTGGTTTAGCTCCGACAGCGAGAAGAAGACCTGGTGGCGCAGCCGGGCCAGGATCCAGCGTTCAACGATCTGCACACCAACCTCCGCTTTGGGTTTGTCCCTGGGTTTTCGGGGACGAGCGGGTATGACAGCAACCTGATAGTGTTCCGCCAGTTGTTGGTAGGAGGGATTAAGTTCGGGATCGTAACGGCAGGCCTTGTTTACCGCGCTTTTCAGATTATCCGGAACCAGGATCTCAGGAGCCCCGCCGAAGAACTCCAACATCCGGACATGACTGAGAAGCCAGTCCTGCAGCGTCTGCGTATAGGTGGCTTCAGCGAAGGTGTAGTTCGATGCGCCCAGTACGGCCACAAAGATCTGGGCCTGCCGGCATTCACCCGTTTCCGGTGAGATAACCGGCACAGTAGGCCCACAGTAGTCGATAAAACATTTTTCACCGGCAAGATGTTGCTGACGCATGGAGCGCTTCTGCAACTTGCACCACGCCTGATACCGGTAGCAGAACTGCGAGTAGCTGTATGCCCGTACTGGCATCCGCTGACAATATTCCTCCCATAGAAGATGCCGAGTCACCCCTTTCTTACGCAGCTCCATATGGATTTCAGCCCACGCAGGATCTTCCAGCTCGCCGGGCCGGTTATCGGACTCAGGATACAGCAGACTGGCGAGTCGGGATTCCGACATTCCTTCAGGAAGGGGCCAGGAGATCCCCGTTGTCTCGAGGCGTTTGAGCATTTTCTGGATAGCACCAATGCTGACATCGGTGGTCAGGCTGATCTGGCGGAAAGAGAGTCCGACCTCAAAACGTAGTCTTAAAGTTTCACGAATTTTACGCATATTGATTCTCTTGTTCGGCATATCTCTCTCCACGGTTTTAAAGAGAAAGAGATAGCAGCAAAAATCAATGCGTTAAGAAAAATTCTGGTGATGTGAACGGCGATTCCGGTGAGATGAACACCGATTCTGGCAAAATGAACAGTGATTCTGGTCATGATGCAAAATCGTGGTATTTTCCGCCGGAATACGCGTTCACGTTAAACCAGAATCTGCGTTCACGTTCCACCAGAATGACTGTTCACGATCGGCCAGAATACGCA
>NZ_JAEMGT010000245.1:0-3553 GCF_017655185.1 Rahnella sp. ChDrAdgB13
CGCTACAGGATCGGGAATGTGGTGATCTGATCCTGATTACGGCCAAAAGTTCGATTTATTCAACAAAGCCCTGAGTAGGGAGTCGTGTGGAGTTGCAGGTAAATTGAGTTGTGCTGTGAGGGGATAGCATCAATTTTGGAATTGTATCTTGGGGAATATTATCTCTTATATTATAATATAAAGTACTTACCTTATTGCCCAACTCAGAAATTTTTTCATTCGTATATGAATACTTGGATGATAATAAACTTCCATTTACATCCAAAAGATTACTTTTATCTAAAGCATCATCAGGTATTCCCATTGCCAGTAGTTTTTTATAGAAAATTTCATTAATTAATATTTCTCTTGGTTGTATAAAAGTGCCATCGGTATTATTTGTGTATTTATTAGCGTTGTAATTGATGCTCTTAATGTATATGGCATCATCAGAAATAACGATTGTGTAATCTTTAGATGCTGAGCGATCACTAGCACCAAATTTAATATCCCTAAATGTTTTCCCACCATCATTACTGGCTGACAATATACTATAGGCACAGCCTCTGAGGGGATCACCGCAAGCATCGTTATCACCACTCACTAATGGAATTGCCAGCATGTTGTCGTTTTTAGCTGCCCAAATAAACTTGCCTCTGTAGTTCATCGTTCCCTTGGAAAGGAACCAGAGCTTAGTTTTTATCTTCTTGTTATCATTGTGATAATAAATTGACCCATCATCACAATTCGAATAATCCTCCAGCGTGAGATAGCGATTTTTATCGATACGATAAATCACCTGAGGCGGGTTATGGATGGGTAGTACTGCCAGTTTTTCTGGCTGCGTTGATGTTTGCACCGGAGGCGGTGTCACGGCACAGCTATTCAGGCTGGTCAGCGAAAATATTAATACACCTGAGAGTAATATCAGCTTTTTCATATTCTGTCCTTGAAGTCCTTAATCGCCATCCAGTAACGAAATGACCATATCCTGCGCGGCTTGTGATTTAGTGAGAGAGGTCATGCCTTTTTCATCAGTCAGCCCTTCAATGATCTGTCCATCATCCAGTGTGATTTTATATTTCTGGGAAGCCAGTGGCTTGCCGTTGAGCGGATGAGTAACCACAAATCCTTCATTGAACTGTTCTGGCTCAAACGATTTCATCGCACTCTGCATGCTCGCCACGCCTTGCTTGACGATGCCGCCATTTTTAACCAGTAGTTTCCCCGGCCCGCCAATCTCAACGTTCCCGCCTTTCAGCTTGATGTAGGCGCCGCCGCAGATCAGGACCAGCTCGTCCTGCGCCGTCACCGTCATCTTTTTACCGCTGGCAATATGCGTATCATCGGTTGACCAAGTGGTGAATTTCCCGCCCTGCGCCTGAACGTCAATGTCGCCTTTGGCGGCAAACATTTTGGTTCCCTGGCGGCTGTAGAGGCTGATTTGGTCACCGGCGGCGACGGTGAATTTCTTGGTCGCGCCGATATCCACCTGTTTACCTGCGGTCAGCGTCAGGCTGTCTTCCGCGTACAGTTGCATGCTGTCCCCGCTGACAATACCCACGCCTTTTGGTGCGCTTAAAAGCAAAACGGCCTGCTGAAGCAAGGTTTGTTGACGGTCAATATCAGCGGCTAAGGCCTGCGCCTGTTGCGCGCTGGCCGACAGGCTCTGCATTTCCACCATCGCACTGGAAAGAAGTGCTTTGGCCTGTTGCATGTCCAGTTGCTGACCTGCGGCGGAAGCCTGCACATCGGCGGAAATAAACACCCCCTTACCACCGCGAATGGCCACCCAGTCGTCGGTGCGCAGCTCGGCGCCGTGACCGCGGTCTTTGCGCTTGTCATCGACCAGCGCACCGAGGTTCAGCTGGCTTTTGCCGCTGGCCGGTGTCGAAAGCTTGATGTGCTCTTTCCCACGCGTATCGTCCAGTCGCAGCTTGTTATTGGCCGGAGTGCGGATAACGTTCCGCTTGTAGTTCGGTAATGCCACATGGTCCGGGTGCGTTGAATCATGCAGTGCACAGGCGATATAAGGACGGTCAACGTCGCCGTTCTCGAACGCAATCGCCACGCCGGTAGAATCCAGCAGCGGCATATGGAAGCCGTAGGTATCACCGGAATAGGGTTTCGCCAGACGCAGCCAGCAGCTCTCAAAGCCTTTCTGCCATTCGGTGCGGTCGAAGCCGAACTGCGCGCGGTACAAACCGTCGGCGTTGATGTGGGCGTAAGGTTCGTCCGGATGCGCGCTGGAAATACGTGCTGGCAGCGTGCCGGTGACGGTCGGCCACGGCAGCAAGGCAGGACGATACGGATGTTGGGTATTACGCGGAACGGCGGTGAAGGTGACAAAATACGCCGTATCGCGGGCGACGTTTTTAGACTCAGTGGAGACAATCAGCAGGCCGTCCGGCGCTTCCGGCCAGTCTTTGCCGGGCGTGGTGATGACCATCCCCGGACGCAGCGTCATGCAGTTAGATTTGCCCTCGAACGTGATTTGTTCGCTGAGGTAGCGTTCCTGACGGCGTCTGGCGTACCACATGCCCTGACCGGGTTCGCTGCTGTATTCCTTGCCCGGCTCAGGATAGTACTCACCCCAGCGGTAATCTTCGGCCACCAGCGCAGGGTAGTCCGGACTGGTCTCCGTCGTGCCGGTCATATCGCTTTGCGCAGCAGGGTAATAGTCGTCGTTGACCGTGACAGACTTTGGTATGGATTTACGGCTGACCGACATGTCCCAGACCGATTCCAGCCCGCCGTCGAACATGCCCGCCGGGTTGCGGAACGGGATAGCGACCGGCTCCGGCCAGGCGTAAGAATGGTCTGCCAGCACCATGACGTCGCAGTTGTTCTCTTCATCGTATTCGAAGAAGTACGAGATGCCGCTGTCGGCCAGGCGTCGCGCAATGTGCGCATATTCACTTTCACCAAACTGCATCATGAATTTTTTCAGCGGGTACTGATCATTGAGCGCAAACCGAAAATCCAGGCGGTCCATGTTGTAACGCAGGAAGGTGTTTTCGGTCATGCTGATGACGCTGTCGTTCTGGTAAATCGCGTTATTGCTGCCCTGATTTAACCGGGTGACGCGGTGTTCCAGTGTGGCGACGTAGCGGGTCTCATCGGCGGAGGTGCTGCACTGACGAAACTGTGTAATAACGCCGGGAATAATACGCGGTTTAACGGACTCCCACGGTTTACCGTCGGGATACATCAGGAACAGCGCGGAATAGTTGATGATGTGCTGGGCGGGGATGTCTTTCACCGCGCTGGTGAACTCAATCTCATAGCGCAGGATATCGCTGATGGCCTCGCTGCCGCTGAACTTGAGCACCGATATATCGACGCCGGGCTGCTGAGATTCCAGCCGTTTAAGTTTTAACTGGTAGTGGTTATGGATCGGTAATTTACTGCCTGCAAGAATGTAATCCTGAATGCTCATTGCTTAATTCCCTTTATCCAACGGCCAACCTGAATACAGACTGTGTCTGCTTCAGGTCATCGCGGGCTTTGTTGAATAAATCGGATTTAGATAAAAGCTCCCCTCGTCGCCGACTTCCTCAGGTAATCCGTACAC
>NZ_JAEMGT010000246.1:0-1428 GCF_017655185.1 Rahnella sp. ChDrAdgB13
GCAATGCTAGTTATTTGGCTATTGAGGTCAATATTTGGTCGCTCAAAAACATAAGGCCAGACAGAAATGATTAATCGCTTTCTCGCATGGCTGAAAAGCATCTATATCAAACCGGCAACAGCCGAAACTCCAACACCAAAGGAAACCATCATGTCCGAACCATTAGTAGACGCAGCAGTAGAGCAGCGGCCTGTAGTTAATCAGGAAGTTAACAATAGTGATGCCGTACTGGCTAAGCTGAAGGAGCTTGTCGCCGCTGCTGGCGCGCAGACTCATGCAGTGTTCGATGACTTGGTTGATCTGGCGAAGAAACTGGTCTGATTGCCGCTGGCAGTGTATTCCCACAGACATTCTTAGGGTGTCTGTGGCGTGTTACCCATAGCAAGGCTGGTTAGGAAATTGGTTGCAACATTCAGTAGTGCGCAATACTGAATGCCCAGAGCTGAGGACTTAGCCAGCCGCGCTATGTGTAGCAATCCATAAAGGTGCAGCTAAATGACCAACAAAATTTACTTAAGCTTTAACCGTCTTTATACGTTGAAAGATGGCGATTATCACGGTGCAACGCTGACTTACCGGATTAAGCACGGCGATGACCTACTTGCGGAAGGTGAAATTAAGGGTAAGTCGCTTTCACAATTCATCAGGCCGATCGACATCGAAGAAATGGAAATCACCAAGCCCCTGACCGTTGAGTACGTCTGCACTGGCAATGTCGAAGATGTTTCCGTTTCACTGGCAACTGCAACTGACAAGCCTTTCCGCGTCGTAGATGGGGGTTTTTATATTAAGGATTGCTTTATCCGGAATGGTTTGCTATCTGACTGCAAGAAACGATTTACTGGCTCTGAAACGATGCCATTTAGTGGTTTCCCCGGCACAAAGCAATGCCATGTGCAGGAGGCCAGTTCAAATGCCCAATCGATTCTCAATAATGCACTGGCGACATACGTGTCATCACTGAGTGTCGGTGTGAACACGGCCAGCAAAAGCGCCGAAGAACAGCGTATTAAGAATCTGGTGAACGAAGCCGTAGTCGAAAAAATCTGGAAAATGCTGCAACCAGGCGGTCTTCTTCACCGTAAATAGTCGGGGTACCCATGCGATTGACTGTTCTGGATGATGATCCGGGAATCAAGGTTCACCCTTGCTCGCGCATCAAAATTTTCCTCGATGGCGTTGAGGTTAAATTCTGCCTGACTGCTGACGATGAGAAAGGTGAGATAATCATTCCTGTAACAGACGCACGCGGTCTGATGGTTGCTGAGAACGGCGAAGTTAAGCGGCAAACACTTTACGGTACCGTTCGCATCGAAAAGCAATAATAAATCAGGAGCATTTATGCAGGTCACTATCGATGGTGTCCCGTATGCGCCTACGTGCAATTCGGGCTCTCGGATTGGAATTGCCATCACCACCCATAACAGA
>NZ_JAEMGT010000247.1:0-1102 GCF_017655185.1 Rahnella sp. ChDrAdgB13
TAAATAGCTGCGCCTAATACCGCTACACTTTTGCCTGCCCATGTTTTGCTCCGGGGAATGGGCTGGCGGTTTCCATAAAATGGCGAACCTTTTTCAGCAACTGCCACATCGAGCGGCACTGATGGTTGCGGGTTATCGTGTCGTGCAGTGCCTGCCATAGCCGCTCAACGTGGTTTACCCATGGTGAGTAAACGGGCTGGTAAATGACCCTGAACTTTGGGTTTGCTTTCAGCCAGCATTGCGTTGTTCGACTTTTATGGATGATGTAGTTATCCACGATAAGCGTGATGGTTTTTGCCCGCCTGTACGTGGCTTTAAGGTGTTTCAGCAGGCTGATGAATAACGTCGAACTTTTACTACTTCCGCCCACGTAGCTGACTTTTCCTGTGCCACTATGCAGTGCCCCGGCAAGATAATATTTTTCATTCTGCCCCGGCGTGACGACCCGCTTTTGCTGACCGCGAAGTTGCCAGTCTGCGCCGATTTTTGGGTTGAGATGGATATCGACTTCATCCTCATAAAAGACCGGGTGTTCTGCGCTGCATTCGTTAAGCGCCTGATGGATTGCAGCCATCTTTTCGTCTTTATGCGGGTCACGGATACGCAACGTTGGCGCGGCCCTGCGCCATACCAGTCCGGCAGGGGGCAACCAGCGGCGCACCGTTCCGGCATGTCACTGACATCCGGTTATCTCATTGATTTTTATTGCCAGTAATTCGGTGCTCCAGCGTGAACGTTGATAACCAAAATCGCCGGGAGAATGCTTTATCAGTTCACGCAACAGGGTACAGATATGCTCAAAGGGCCAACGTCGGGAGCGTCCTGCGGGCAAGGATTTCAGGCCTTCAACACCTGATTGTGTAAACCAGTTAATCCAGAGTCCAACAGATGAACGGGCACAACAGAGTATTCTGGCAACATCGCTGACCCGTTCCCCCCGATGAAGCATCAACATAGCAGTGAGTCTGCGGGCATGATTTTTATCGCGGGTTTTATGGATAGCTTTCTGCATCATGCGGCGTTCGTCACGGGGAATGGGTGTTATGATCGGCATCGCTCAGTCCGGTTGGTGATTTGTGATGTTTGGCGATTGATCAGATCG
>NZ_JAEMGT010000248.1:0-1077 GCF_017655185.1 Rahnella sp. ChDrAdgB13
CTTGCTGACAGCGCTTAGGGGCTGTATTTCCAAAATTGACGCAACTTTTCTTTGACGGAACACGGTAGCTGATTGGGTTTATTTTCCAATTTATCGACTGCGCGCGTAATGACTGGGTGCATTATAAGGACGATGCTTGGTTTGGCAACCTGCAGTGGCAGGTTGCGTTTATCCAGATTTACTTCGGTTTTAACTGGACCGGGCATTTCACCGAAAAACTCTTTGCCGGCACAGCGTCGTTCCATCACCTTGAGCAGGTGTTTTTTAATTACGGACTCACCAGCAATACCACCACCTTTGTTATTATCGGCGGCCTGGTGGAGCTGTCCATCGCCATCGGCATCGGCATGGGGTTATTTACCCGCCTGGCAGGATTCGGCGGGTTAGCGTATGTCATGGTTGCTAACTTTTTTGGCGGTCATTTTTTCAACGGCTATACTTGGAACAGTAAGCCTAACGGCGGCTGGGAATATATCCTGCTGATGGTGGTCTTCTTTGGCAGTTTTATGCTGTCGGGAAGCGGTAAATTTTCAATCGACAGATGGCTTATCAGCCGTGATTTAATGCCGAAATTCCTGTTGCCTTTATGTTTAACTAAGGCTGGTAGGGAATTATATTATCCCAAAAAATAACATTTCGTAATTAATATCAGTAATCTCGATAAACCACGGGTTGCTTGCTATATACGGAATGCACGGGCAACCCCCCAATCACATCAGCCGCTGCCCGTCATTGAGACCGGCGTGACGCCGCCCAGCGGAATAACGCGACCGCCCGTGCTTTTAAAATAGAAGAATCAATGCATCCCGGAGGAGCAGTATCCATGCGGGTAAAAGCCAGCAACATGCCCGATTGATCCACCACCGCCACGCAAACATGGGCATTCAGTCTGTTGGCGTTTCTCTCGCCGGCGGCAATCAACCGCGCGCCGTCCGACTGGGACAATAAGGTTTGCGTGGCAGCCTAAATAGTAGATCACTTAAAAGGAACTCAGCCCGGATTGTGCGATCTGATCAATCGCCAAACATCACAAATCACCAACCGGACTGAGCGATGCCGATCATAACACCCATTCCC
>NZ_JAEMGT010000249.1:0-1187 GCF_017655185.1 Rahnella sp. ChDrAdgB13
AGATGCAGGGCAACTGACAGGCTTGCGACATCACTCATTGTCCAAGGATCCTCATAACATCGGCGCACTGCTGGTCAGCGGGCGTACTGGTAACAACATGCTGCGCCGGAACCAACGGCGCAACGTTGTCACGAAGAGAAAACCAGGCTTTCCAGTGCAACAAAATATCCGCCGGTAAATTGGCAATCTTTCTCGGATCAGACTCCCCGAAGCGTTCAGCAAGAGAAAAAATCAGGCTCAGCCAGGGGGAGTCAATTAGTTTTTTTTCGCTTCTTCCAAAGTACCCCAGCTATGACGCTGAACTGTTTGGAGAGCTTCGATAAGAGAAGCATTTGAACGGGCTTTCAGTAATTCGTCCGGTGCAGGAAGGA
Source organism: Rahnella sp. ChDrAdgB13 (assembly GCF_017655185.1). Taxonomy (NCBI): domain Bacteria; kingdom Pseudomonadati; phylum Pseudomonadota; class Gammaproteobacteria; order Enterobacterales; family Yersiniaceae; genus Rahnella; species Rahnella sp. ChDrAdgB13. The sequence continues at coordinate 372 of NZ_JAEMGT010000249.1, forward strand.
TATTTGCTGGAATTGGCATCCCTTTTTCGTCAACCAGCGCGCTGAGAATAAGCGATGCTGTTGACAGGCCCATCCCACTTAAATTGGTTTCAGTGCGTAATTGCTCTTGTTTTTGGTCGTACTGCTCGACTTCATAGGAAGTGAGCCGACGAATAAAGACCTTGGCACCCAGAATAGTGACGGGGAAAGCATCAAATTCAGGTGAAAGTAACTGTTTTTTCAGGTCGTTCATTAAAATTCTCCATAAAAAAGCCGCCATATTTGGCGGCCTGAAAGGTTTGAGGTGGGTGATTAACTGCCGGGCGCTGTATAGCCCCAGTCAATGTTGTTCTGTTTGCCGTTGACGGTGATCTGAATAACGTCACTGGCCGGGGCCGTGATTTCATTAAGCTGCCAGCCAGAAAGCGCCATCACCATTGTCGCGGTACGTCCGTTCGGCAACTGGATATAAAACTGCACGGTTTGACGTTGTTCTGCTGCATTGATGAAAGCGGTAAAACTGGTGTTAGACGGATCATCGACAAACCCGAGTGATTTTTCCGGTCCTTCCGGCAGATCAGAAATAAACTGTTTCTGTTTATCAATCAGGGTTGTGCAATCAACAAAAGAACCCGTGGCACCTGTCGCGCCGAGAGCTTTACAGTTAATCAGCGGCTGCATATCCGCCACAGCATCGCCGATCCCCCCCCACAGAACAACTGTTCCAGCGGGGAGCATTGCGTATTCCGGAGAGCTTTTATCTGTCATTTCATTGCCTCATTTAACGATTGTTTTCGATACCCTCACGGAGACGTACCGCAAGAATGCTCAGTATTT
>NZ_JAEMGT010000250.1:0-1166 GCF_017655185.1 Rahnella sp. ChDrAdgB13
ATTAGGATTTGAGAAATCCAGATGCTGGCCGGAAAAGGTGGTTAACCAGGTCATAAAATTACTCCACACGTAGTTTTAGGTTGAGCGAATCCCTTGCCAGTGACGGCAATTAATAAAATTCAGATACTTTTAAATTATCTTTGGGCTTCGCCGCCCAGCGCGGAAATAAGGCTCGCAATCAGAGCGGAATATTCGCTGGTCACCAGGATGAAATCAGCATTAAAGCGCGCCGCAAAATCTTCACGGTCGATGTCGTCATTCTGATCTGACAGTGTGTCGCTCGGTTTCAGCTTCTTCAGCGTGAACGAGTCATTGATCTGGAAGCTGACGCGTTCCTGCCAATCCATCGACAGCTGGGTAACCAATTTGCCGTTTTCGATATGCGTCCCGATTTCGTCGCTGACCAATTCCTGTTTCTTACAGCGGATAGTGCCGCCTTCTTCCAAAATGGCTTTCAGCTCGGCTTCATCCTGCAAAGCAAAACCAGCTGGCGGCTGGCCGCTGCGCACCCACTCGGTCAGGCTCAGTTCGATCGGCGATTCCATTGTCAGCGGAACCACTGGCAGAGACCCGAGGCTTTTACGCAGAAGTGCCAGCATGTCTTCTGCTTTTTTGGCGCTGACCGCGGCGACCATAATCAGGCGATTGTCCAGATCAATCCACATGAAGGTCTGGCTGTAGCGGCTGAATGCGCGTGGCATAAGGCTGTGTAGCACTTCGTCTTTCAAGGAATCTTTCTCGGTTTTCTTCAGCTTGCGATGCTGCTCACCTTCCAACTGCTCAATTTTTCCTGCCAGCTCCTGCTTAATTACCGGCGCCGGGAGCATCTTCTCTTCACGCTTTGCGCAGATCAGAAGCTGACGACCAGCGGCGTGAACCAACTGATCGCCGCCGAACTTGCCCATTGGTGATACCCAGCCTGTTTTCGCCATGTCTTGGCTGCCGCATGGGGAGAAAATAAAGGCGCTCATCTGGCGCTGCATTTCCCCGGCATCGAGCGCGATATCCCGGCTCATGCGGTAAATCAAAATGTTTTTTAACCAAAGGTCTTTCACGTTAATCACTCCTGTTTATGCCCACTGCACCGGGCGGAAACTCACACACATAGACAAGGGCGGCCGGTAATGCACAGGGCGTGCTGGGTGGGTGCCAGCGGCCCTTGTCTA
>NZ_JAEMGT010000005.1:0-58349 GCF_017655185.1 Rahnella sp. ChDrAdgB13
GCTACAGGATCGGGAATGTGGTGATCTGATCCTGATTACGGCCAAAAGTTCGATTTATTCAACAAAGCCCAGCAGCGGCGTCAGGAAGGCTAATCCGACAAACTGGCCGGAGGTGTAAAAGCCCACGGCAGACGCACGCTCCTGTTCCGGGAACCAACTGGTCACCATGCGGTTATTAGTCGGGAAAGCGGGTGCTTCAAACATGCCCGTCACGGCGCGCAGGCCAATCAGTGACGCTAATCCGCCAGCAAATCCCTGTAAAAGGGTGACGACTGACCAGCCGAAAATGGCGATGAAATAGGTCATCCTCGAACCAAACCGGTCAAGGAACCATCCGCCTGGGATCTGGCAGGCGGTATAGGTCCATGCAAAGGCGGAGAAGATATATCCCATCTGCGTTTTGCTTATTCCGAATTCCTGCTGAATATGGGAAGACGCGACAGCCAGATTCGCGCGATCGACATAACAAATAACTACTGTAATGAATATCATGAATAAGGTGACGTAACGTCTTTTTGTCGGTCTGACTTGTAGGGTGGTATCCATTTTTATTTCCTGGTAATGGTTATTCTGACTAACAGGCGTAAGGGTGACTCAGAAATTGCCCTGATTATTTAATGTTTGTAATCACTTAAATTATTACCTTAAATCATTCGAACGTTATCAAGGCGGCAATGGAAAGAATCCCCGGAAACTTACTTAAGTAATTGACCTGGGTGAATGAAAGCAGCCAACGCAGAAAACGTTTGAAAGATGACAGGTAATTACCATTCAGCGACGGCACCGTCAGGATAACGCCACAACGGGTTACGCCAGTCAGGAGCATTTTTACTGCGTTCAATCACTAACTCTTCATTTATTTCCACGCCCAGACCGGGTTTATTTAACGGATAGAAATAACCGTCGGTCATTTTAAAATCGTCTTTATTAATGACGAAATCGAGTAATTCAGCGCCCTTATTATAATGAATGCCCATACTTTGTTCCTGAAGCACGGCATTGCGGGAGACGAAATCAAGATGCAGACAGGAAGCCAGCGCAATCGGCCCGAGCGGACAATGCGGAGCCAGCGCGACATCGTAGGATTCGGCCATCGCCGCAATTTTGAAGCATTCGGTGACCCCGCCAGCGTGCGAGAGATCAGGTTGCACGATCGCCAGACCACCATCGGCCAGCACACGTTTGAAATCGAAACGGGAGAACATGCGTTCACCGGCCGCAATCGGAATATGCGTTTGTGCGGCAAGACGCGGGTAATATTCGGCCTGCTCGGCCAGCACCGGTTCTTCGATAAATAACGGGCGATACGGTTCGAGTTCTTTGATCAGGATTTTCGCCATCGGCGCACTGACACGACCATGGAAATCCAGACCAAACTCAATTTCATTGCCGAACTCAGCGCGAATTTGCGCAGCCTGTGCGACGGCAGCATCCACCTGACGGGCGTTTTCGATAATGCCCATTTCTTCACAACCATTCAGTTTGAAGGTATCAAATCCGATGGCGCGCAGTTTGTTGATGCCATCAATCAGCTCTGATGGCCGGTCACCGCCCACCCAACTGTAGGCTTTGATTTTATCGCGCACCAGACCGCCCAGCAGCTGATAAACCGGTACGCCCAGCGCTTTACCTTTGATGTCCCACAGTGCCTGATCGATACCTGAAATCGCACTCATCAGGATCGGGCCGCCACGGTAAAATCCGCCACGATACAACGTCTGCCAGATGTCGTTAATACGCGCCGGATCCTGCCCGATAACGTATTCACTCAATTCATGGACCGCCGCTTCAACGCTGCGCGCACGCCCTTCGATAACCGGTTCGCCCCAGCCCGTTATACCTTCATCGGTTTCAATCTTCAGAAACATCCATCGCGGTGGCAGGCGGTAAGTGGTCAGTTTGGTGACTTTCATTGTCTTGCGTCCTTATAAGCCTGGATAAATGCTTTGGCCTGGAGCGACGTCGTTTCTGGCGTCTGCCCTGCGCGGTATAAATCGCTGCCGAGTCCTGCTCCGGCGCAGCCCGCATTGAGATAGATCGCCAGATTTTCAGGCGTCACACCGCCGACGGCAAATACCGGAACACGTGCGGGCAGCACCGCTTTCAGGGCTTTGATGTAGTCGGGGCCGAAAGCCGATGACGGGAAGATTTTCAGCGCCTGCGCACCGGCTTCCAGTGCTGTAAACGCTTCGGTGGCGGTCGCGCAACCGGCGCAAACCGTCATCCCCAGTTCGACCGCCCGGCGAATGACCTGCGGATTGATATTCGGCGTGACCACCAGTTTGCTGCCAAGCGAATGAAGTACATCAACCTGCTGCGGTTCCAGCACGGTACCCGCACCCAAAAGCGCCTGCGCGCCAAACGTGCTTACTGCCAGCCGGATACTTTCCTGCCAGTCCGGTGAATTGAGCGGGATTTCTACCGCGTCAAAACCGGCCTCCAGCAGGACGGAAATATGCTGATTCACTTCCTGCGGACGAATGCCGCGCAGAATGGCGATAAGCGGGATTTCAGTTGTCCATTGCATTTACGATCCTCCTTATTCCTGATTGAAAAGCCTGATCGCCGTCGAAAGCCTGCCAGCTGACTCCCGCCAGACGGAGTGCCTGCGCGTAACGCTCAGTCAGCTGCGGATTTCCGATGAGGGTGACCGAATGATGATGGCCAAAAAGCCTGAGCATCTGCGCGACTTCACTGCCAATCAGTAAGCCGGAAAGCCAGTCGCTGACGGCAGATTTGTCCAGCCGGTTCAGCACATGCGCCGCGCGCACTTCAAATAAGCGACCGGTGATGTCCGGCTGGCTGAAACCTTTGCTGAGCCCTTGCAGGAAGACATCGGCGGCAGGTTGCTGCGCGGGTAAACCTTTGCCGATCAGCGAATGATTCATCAGAAGATAGTGAAGTTCGCCGGTCATGGCTGTCCGAAAATCAAGAACCTGACTGCCGTCAGTCTCAACCCATTTACTGTGGGTGCCGGGCATCAGATACACGGAGGCAGGAGAATCATGAACCGCGCCGAGCAGCTGAGTTTCTTCGCCGCGCATCACGTTGCAGTTGTCGTCACGACTGACGCTGATCCCCGGCACAATCCATGCTTTTACCGGCAATGCGGCGTGGACAGGGTAAAGATGTTGCCCGAGCGCATCGAGGGAAAACGGTGCGGCAAGATAAGGTACATCCACCCAGCCAGCGTTACTGCCAATCATCCCCGCCATAATCACGGGGAGATTTAAGGATTGCCACGGCGCAATCACGTCGTTGAATACCTGCTGTGGCGTGGTGCCTTCCAGCCGGGTAATTCCCCGTTCTGAACGGACTTCTGCGGTGCATTCTCCCTGCTGATACAAAAAAGCGCGCAGGTTGGTGGAACCCCAGTCCAGCGCGATATAGCTTGCTGTCATGTAATGTCCTTGAGTCGTTTCGTCGAAGAGGCAATCATTTTCATGGCCGCCTGCTCCGCCGCGTTGGCATCCTGATGCCGGATTGCGTGGAACAATTCCTGATGTTCCTGCAAGGTGACCGGCATGTTGTTGTCATCTGGCATGTAGGTTCTTTCAAATACCGCACGTTGCAATGAGCTGATAGCAACACTCAGCTGCTGTAAAACCGGGTTATGTACCGCCGCCAGCACCGCTTCATGGAAGCCAATATCCGCTTCGTTAAACGCATCGCGGTCCTGATGATTAGCGATCATGTTGTTCAGCGCTTCTTCGATCACCGCCAGTTCACCGGAGGTCGCCCTTTCGGCTGCCCAGCGCGCAATCGCCGGCTCCACCAGATTACGTACTTCACTCATGGCAGCGATCAGTCGCGGGTCGTAATCACTGGCCAGTACCCACTGCAAAACGTCGGTATCGAGGTAATTCCACTGATTTCGCGGACTGACAAAAGCGCCGCGATAACGTTTGATTTCGACCAGCCGTTTCGCCGTCAGCGAGCGCAGCACTTCGCGGATAATGTTGCGCGACGTCTCAAACTGCTCGCAAAGTTCCATTTCTGAAGGCAGTGCCGCGCCGGGGATGTATTTTCCGCTGACAATTTGCTGGCCCATTTCCAGGACCAGACGGTCGGTTTTACTGAGTTCATGTGAAGGCATAACTTCTCCGGGGCTGAAGGATAAAACCCTACTTTACCGCTCAGACGCTTGCCGGTCTCTGGATTGCTGCACAATCTTATAAGCTTCCCTGCAGAATGCATGAGCATAGTAGTACCAAACAATTACTTTGTACTACAATCCAGATCACAAAACAGACAATCCAGGTATATTCATCAGGAAGGAAGGGATCAGGAGGGGGAGATGGTCGTGAACGGCCTGGTTTCAGAAAGACAGGCCGGGGATATCAGGAAGGATTTACTGACCTAACACGAACTTATTCACCGCAAACGCGACACCGTCTTCGGTGTTGGTTTTGGTGACGAACTGGCTGACGGCTTTGACGCTGTCCAGCGCATTGCCCATCGCGACGCCGATTCCGGCGTATTCCAGCATCGCAATGTCGTTTTCCTGGTCACCCAGCGTCATCACGCTTTCGCGCGCGATACCCAGTTTTTCCGCCAGCACTTTCACGCCTTCGCCTTTGTTGACGCGCTTATCGAGAATTTCGAGGAAATACGGCGAGCTTTTCATGATGGTGTAGTTTTCTTTTGCTTCTGCTGGCAGCTGGCTGATGGCGCTGTCCAGCAACTCGGGATCATCAATCATCATGACTTTCGGGAAGGTCAGCGCAGGATCCATTTCCTCTGCCGGACAGAATTGCAGCGGAATGCCCGTAGTGAAGGACTCGTGCACGCTGTATTTGCTGATAAAGCGGTTGGCAGTAAACAGGTCGGTTTTAGTCAGCGCATGGAAATGCACACCCAGCTCACGTGCCAGTTGTTCAAAGTAGTGATAATCTTCAATTGTGAGGGATACTTCGGCAATCACGCTGCCATCTTTCGCATTATGCACCAGCGCACCGTTATTGGTGATGCAGTAGCATCCGTCCTGCTGCAAATCCAGTTCCATCAGATAGCGCTGTACACCGACGAAGGGACGTCCGGTTGCCAGAACGATTTGCACACCTTTCGCCCGCGCTTCTGACAACGCTTTTTTAACGGCCGGTGTCACTTCATGCTGCGGATTGAGCAACGTCCCGTCCATATCAATTGCAATTAATTCAATAGCCATAGCATCCTCAGAGTTTGAAAAGTCTTCATCAATGCTAACGCGATTACCCGCTGTAAAGCCAGCCGGAATGCGGGCTGCGTCAGACGAAAAAAAAAGTCCGAAGCGGTTTCCCGGTTCGGACTCTTTATCAGCTTATGCCGTTATCAGATATCGATGTTGGCAGCTTTCAGGGCGTTCTCTTCGATGAAAGCGCGGCGCGGTTCAACCGCATCGCCCATCAGCGTGGTGAACAACTGGTCAGCGGCAATGGCGTCTTTAACGGTCACACGTAACATGCGACGTTGCTCAGGATCCATTGTGGTTTCCCACAGCTGATCAGGGTTCATTTCGCCCAGACCTTTGTATCGCTGAATCGACAGACCACGACGGGACTCTTTCACCAGCCATTCCAGCGCCTGCTCAAAGCTGGTCACTGGCTGACGGCGTTCGCCACGTTCGATGAAGGCATCTTCTTCGATCAGGCCGCGCAGCTGTTCGCCGAGCGCACAGATTTTGCGGTATTCGCCGCCCTGAATGAAGTCTGCATCTAAATCGTAATCGGTATCGACGCCGTGCGTACGGATACGCAGAACCGGTTCGAACAGCTGATGCTCACGGTTTTCACGGACGATCGCGCTGTAAGAACTGCCATGCTGCTCTTTCTCGTTAAGGCGCGCCACCAGCGATTCCATCCAGGCCTGAACTTTCGCCTGATCGGTCAGATCCGCGCCCGGCAGGGTCGGCTGATAAATCAGGTTATTCAGCAGCGCACGCGGATAACGACGTTCCATACGGCCAATCATTTTCTGCACGCTGTGATGTTCAGCCACCAGTTTTTCCAGCGGTTCACCCGCCAGGGCTGGTGCATGGGCGTTGGCGTGTAACGTTGCCCCGTCCATCGCAATGGAAATCTGATACTGATCCATCGCTTCGTCGTCTTTAATATACTGTTCCTGCTTGCCTTTTTTGACTTTGTACAATGGCGGCTGTGCGATAAATACATGGCCACGTTCTACAATTTCAGGCATCTGACGATAGAAGAAGGTCAGCAGCAAGGTACGGATGTGTGAACCATCGACGTCGGCATCGGTCATGATGATGATGCTGTGATAGCGCAGTTTGTCCGGGTTGTATTCGTCACGGCCAATGCCGCAACCGAGCGCGGTAATCAGCGTTGCCACTTCCTGAGAAGAAAGCATTTTGTCAAAGCGCGCTTTCTCGACGTTGAGGATTTTACCTTTGAGCGGCAGAATCGCCTGGTTCTTACGGTTACGGCCTTGTTTTGCAGAGCCGCCCGCTGAGTCCCCTTCCACTAAGTACAGTTCGGAATGAGCCGGGTCGCGTTCCTGACAATCTGCCAGTTTGCCTGGCAAGCCAGCCAGATCCAGCGCGCCTTTACGACGGGTCATTTCGCGGGCTTTACGCGCCGCTTCACGGGCACGCGCCGCATCGATGATTTTGCCGACAACGATTTTGGCGTCTGACGGGTTTTCCATCAGGTAATCCACCAGCTTCTCGTTCATCAGCGTTTCAACAGCCGTTTTCACTTCAGAAGAAACCAGTTTGTCTTTGGTCTGGGAAGAGAACTTCGGATCCGGAACCTTCACAGAAACCACAGCAATCAGGCCTTCACGGGCATCGTCACCGGTGGCGCTGATTTTGGATTTCTTGCTGTAGCCCTCTTTATCCATGTACGCGTTCAGGGTACGGGTCATTGCCGAACGGAAACCGGCTAAGTGAGTCCCGCCATCACGCTGTGGAATGTTGTTGGTGAAACAGTAAATGTTTTCCTGGAAACCATCGTTCCACTGCAACGCCACTTCAACGCCAATGTCATCTTTTACCGTGGAGAAATAGAACACGGTCGGATGAATTGGGGTTTTGTTTTTGTTCAGATATTCCACGAAAGCTTTGATACCGCCTTCATAATGGAAGTGATCATTCTTACCATCACGTTTATCCAGCAGGCGGATTGCCACGCCGGAGTTCAGGAATGACAGTTCGCGCAGGCGTTTCGCCAGAATGTCATACTCGAATTCGGTGTGATTGGTGAAGGTGTTAAAGCTCGGCCAGAAACGCACCGTGGTACCGGTTACGTCAGTATCGCCAATAACTTTCAGCGGATCCTGCGGCTCACCGTGTACGTAAGTCTGGGTATGGACTTTACCTTCGCGGCGGATAACCAGTTCCAGTTTTTCCGACAGGGCGTTAACGACGGAAACACCCACGCCATGCAGACCGCCGGAGACTTTATACGAGTTATCGTCAAATTTACCGCCGGCGTGAAGAACGGTCATGATGACCTGCGCAGCAGAAACGCCTTCTTCTTCGTGAATACCGGTCGGAATACCACGACCATCATCCTGTACGGAAACAGAGTTATCCGCATGGATCGTGACCTGAATCTCTTTACAGTGGCCCGCGAGGGCTTCGTCGATAGCGTTGTCCACAACCTCGAATACCATGTGGTGCAGACCAGTGCCGTCATCGGTATCGCCGATATACATGCCGGGGCGCTTACGCACCGCGTCCAGCCCTTTTAATACCTTGATACTTGAGGAGTCATAAGAATTCGACATCAACGTTTCTCGCTCATTTTTAGTCCTGTGATAGAACGGCTATTTTACCTTGTTCCACGCGGAACATCTTGCCCTTTTCACCCATCATGTCGGTCACTTGTTCAGCGCTAATCGCACTGACAAAAACCTGTGCCTGGGTGGCTTTAAGGCGATCGGCCAGCAACCGACGTCGGTCGGCGTCCAGCTCAGAGGCAAAATCGTCAAGAAGATACAGGCAACGCCGCCCGCTCTGTCGGGTGAGAAACTCACCCTGCGCCAGTCTCAGCGCACACATCAGTAATTTCAGCTGCCCTCTGGACAGTAAATCTTCCACCGGCGTGCCGTCGGCACGAATGCGGAAATCCGCCTTATGCGGGCCTGATGCGGTATAGGTTAAGGCTCTGTCGCGCTCAAAATTACGCTCCAGCAACTCGCCATACTCCGTTTCCTTGTCCCATCCACGCTGGAAAGAAAAACTGAGGGCGAATTCAGGCAGGAATTGCGCGCAGGTCGCGCTGATATCAGCCGCGATCGCGTCGCTGTATGCTGCCCGCCATTCGCTAATGCGCTCGGCTAACGGGATCAATTCCTGATCCCAGGCACGAATTTGCGCATAACGAGTCACCTGTCGCAGCGCGGCGTTGCGCTGCTTGAGTAACCGTCGCAGGTTGCTCCAGGCGATAAAAAAACCGGGGTCGTGATGAAAACAGCCCCAGTCGATAAATGCCCGCCGGTATTTCGGCCCGCCATTGAGCAGGGTGAAACCTTCGGGTGTGATCAGTTGCATCGGCAGCATTTGTGCAAGTTCAGACACTTTGTGGCCGTCACTGCCATCAATACGCACTTTGCTGTCACCCTGGCGGCTTTTGCTCAAGCCAATCGACAGCTCACGATCACCGCCATCATCCACACGGGCATGAAGAACAAACTCCGGCTGATCGTGACGGATAACACGTCCGGCCTGCAAACTGCGAAAAGCGCGGCCATGCCCCAGCGTATAGACCGCTTCGAGCACGCTGGTTTTACCGCTGCCATTGGGACCGACCAGAAAGTTAAAACCGGGCGACGGATCTAAATCCGCCGCCTCGATGTTGCGGAAATCTTTTATCAGTAAGCGCGTTAAGGCCATTAATTCAGACTAGAGCCTCATAGGCATAACAACGTAGGCCGCTGACTGACTCGCAGCGTCTTCGATCTGCACGCTGGAGACGGAGTCTGTCAGCAGCAGATTAACGTCTTCGCACTTGAGGGCATTGAGCACATCAAGTACGTAACTGACGTTAAAGCCGATTTCCATTTCGGTGCCTTCGTAACCGACATCCAGAATTTCTTCTGCTTCTTCCTGTTCCGGGTTATTCGCAGTGATTTTCAGCTGGTTATGGCTGACGTACAAACGCACACCACGGAATTTTTCGTTAGAAAGAATGGCCGCACGGGCAAAGGCCTGTTTCAGCAGGTCACAACCTGCCTGCAACGTTTTGTCCGGATTCTTCGGCAATACGCGGCGATAATCAGGGAAACGGCCATCAACCAGCTTGGAAGTGAAAATGAAGTCACCGACGTGCGCACGGATGTTGTTGCTGCCGATTTGCAGTTGCAGCGTGGTGTCGCCGCCGTCAAGCAGACGAACCAGTTCCATCACGCCTTTACGCGGCACGATCACCGAATGCGATGGCAGAGACTGGCCGATTGGCATAGAACAGACGGCCAGACGGTGACCGTCGGTCGCCACGGTACGCAGTTCTTCACCTTCGGTTTCAAACAGCATGCCGTTTAAATAATAACGAACGTCCTGATGTGCCATAGAAAACTGCGTGGCTTCAATCAGACGTTTCAACGTGGCCTGCGGCAAGGTGAATTCCACCTCGCTTTGCCAGTCGTCGAGATTAGGGAAATCTGTGGCCGGTAAGGTCGACAGCGAGAAACGGCTGCGGCCTGATTTTACCAGCATGCGGTCGCCATCAAGAGCGACGGAAATTTCCGCGCCTTCCGGCAATCCACGGCAGATATCAAAGAATTTACGCGCCGGTACGGTGGTGGCACCCGCTTCATGTGGCTGAGACAGCGCAACTTTCGCCACCATCTCCATTTCCAAATCCGTCCCGGTCAGCGACAGCGCGCCATCCGTCACCTGTAATAACAGGTTACCCAGAATAGGCAACGTCGGTCGTCCACCCAGCGGGCTACTGACCTGTTGCAGTGGTTTCAGCAAATGCTCACGTTCAACAATAAATTTCATAGCGCTAGGAAGATAATGTTCTGATTAAGTTGGAGAAATCTTCTTTGATGTCGTGACTTTCTTCACGCAGCTGCTCGATTTTACGGCAGGCGTGCAACACCGTGGTATGGTCCCGACCACCGAACGCATCGCCGATTTCTGGCAGGCTGTGGTTGGTCAGCTCTTTCGCCAGCGCCATCGCCATCTGGCGTGGGCGGGCTACCGAACGGGAGCGCCGTTTGGAGAGCAGGTCAGCGACCTTGATTTTATAATATTCGGCCACTGTTTTCTGAATATTATCGATAGTGACCAGCTTCTCCTGAAGCGCCAGCAAATCGCGCAGTGCTTCACGAACGAAGTCGATGGTAATCGCGCGGCCGGTAAAGTTGGCATTGGCGATCACGCGGTTCAGTGCGCCTTCAAGCTCACGCACATTAGAACGCAGACGTTTAGCAATAAAGAAGGCAACTTCGCCCGGCAGACGGATATCGTTCTCGTCGGCCTTTTTCATCAGGATCGCCACGCGGGTTTCTAATTCAGGCGGCTCGATCGCCACCGTCAGGCCCCAGCCGAAACGCGATTTCAGACGATCTTCAACACCGTTGATCTCTTTTGGATAGCGATCCGAGGTCAGGATGATCTGCTGATTGCCTTCCAGCAGGGCATTAAAGGTGTGAAAGAACTCTTCCTGTGAACGTTCTTTATTAGCAAAGAATTGAATGTCATCGATGAGCAACGCATCGACAGAACGGTAGTAACGCTTGAACTCTTCAATGGCGTTGTTTTGCAGGGCTTTTACCATGTCCTGCACAAATCGCTCCGAGTGCATGTACACCACTTTTGCATTGGCTTTACGCGCCATGATGCCGTTACCGACTGCATGCAATAAGTGGGTTTTACCCAGACCGGTGCCACCATAAAGGAAAAGCGGGTTGTAGGCGCCGCCCGGATTATCCGCCACCTGACGCGCCGCCGCGCGGGCCAGCTGGTTAGACTTACCTTCGACGAAGTTATCAAAAGTGTGTTTCGGATTGACGTTCGAGCGGTAGGAAAGCTCGGGCTGAGCAGGCGAACTGTCCCAGCTTGGACGTGAAGGTGCCAGACGCGGAATAGCGGGCGCAGCCTGAGAGCTGACGCTGGCCGCAACGGGCTGACTGGCGCGTTGCATCACCGGTTTGCTGCCGACTTCAAAACGGAGCAACGGTGCATCCGCCCCACAGAAATCGTTGAGCAAGCCGTTAATATTGTTTAAGTATTTGTCACGAACCCAATCAAGGACAAAACGATTCGGGGCGTAAAGCGCCAGCGTATTGTCGTTGAGTTCCGCCTGTAGGGGGCGTATCCACATACTGAATTCTGTGGCAGGTAGTTCATCCTGCAAACGGGCAAGACATTGCTGCCAAAGCGAAAGTGACACGGCGGACTCCACTCGAACAAGTATCAAAAAAGAAAAGGATCAGGATATTTTTTAAATCATGATTTTTGGCACACGTTCCGCCCATATAAGGGGGAAATTTCTCTCACCACCCTGTCAGTGGCGTAAAGTCACGTGCGAACCGCTTTTTGCGGTTTTTGTCGAAAGCCACCCAGCCGGGATCGCGATCGGAATGGCGGATCATAACGCAATCCGGCACAGAGATCCTCCCCTTCCTGACAGTTTAGATCCTTTTTATCCACAGGCAGCAGTCAGCGAGTGGGTAAGCTTAGCCGATCCTTTTAAAATTAGGCGATGTAATCATCACTCTGCTGAAAAAATAGGAGTCCGCTGAGCTAATTTTCATCACATTGAGAGAAAGATCTCAGCCCTGTGGATAAGGATCAGGCGAGGATCCTTGCGATTTGCGGCAGAGTCCGTATAATCCTCAGCCCTACGTGTGAAGCCTGTGTTCCTGATGGTCATAACCAGATGGATATTGCGGTGTGACCACGGGCAATTCTGGTAAACACTTGAACCATTTCTGGCAATGTAAATTGACTCAGGACTGTACAGTTATTACAATCCCGCTTCTTTATATGTTGCGACAAAGGCACCGGTCGTTTTTTCGCCGAAATGTCTTCGCGTTTACTGATCAGTAATAATTTAAGTTTAGGTAGAAATCGCCATGAAACGCACTTTCCAACCGTCCGTATTGAAGCGCAACCGTAGCCACGGCTTCCGTGCTCGTATGGCCACCAAAAATGGTCGTCAGGTTCTGGCTCGCCGTCGTGCGAAAGGCCGTACCCGTCTGTCAGCTTCTAAGTAATAAAAGCTAACCTATTTAGTGGTTAAGCTCGCTTTTCCCAGGGAGTTACGTTTGTTAACTCCCCGTCATTTCACTTTCGTCTTCCAGCAGCCACAACGGGCTGGCACGCCGCAAATTACGATACTCGGCCGCCTGAACGAGCTGGGGCATCCCCGCATCGGTCTCACCGTCGCAAAAAAACACGTCAAACGCGCACATGAACGCAATCGGATTAAACGCCTTACCCGCGAAAGTTTCCGGTTGAATCAGCATACGCTGCCGTCGATGGATTTTGTGGTTGTGGCCAAGAAGGGTGTCGCCGATTTAGATAATCGCGCGCTGACGGAAGCGTTGGAGAAATTATGGCGTCGACATTGCCGACAGGCTCCCGCATCCTGATAAAGCTGATACGTGGTTATCAGTTGTTCATCAGTCCGTTGCTCGGGCCACATTGCCGCTTTCGACCAACCTGCTCTCAATACGGTATTGAAGCAATTGGTCGTTTTGGCATGTTAAAAGGCAGTTGGTTGACTTTGAAACGCGTATTAAAATGCCATCCTTTGAACCCAGGTGGTGATGACCCCGTACCGCCGAAAACCGACAATAACAGAGAACACTAACGATGGATTCGCAACGCAATCTTTTCCTCATCGCTCTGCTGTTCGTGTCTTTCATGATCTGGCAGGCATGGCAAACGGACCACGCTCCGCAACCCGCCAACCAGACCACGCAACAGACTGCGAACACTGCAAACGGTGATGCTGCTAACCAGGCTGTTCCTGGTAGCGGACAGGGCAAATTAATTACAGTTAACAGTGATGTGCTGTCATTAACGATCAACACCCGTGGTGGCGACATTGAGCAGGCTCTGCTGACTGCTTACCCTACATCTTTGGGCTCTGACCAGCCTTTCCAGTTACTGGAAACCACTCCTAATTTCATCTATCAGGCACAAAGCGGTCTGACAGGTAAAAATGGTCCAGATAATCCGGCGAACGGCGAACGTCCTCTGTTCCAGGCCAGCTCGGATTCGTTCACTCTGGCAGAAGGCCAGTCTGAACTGCGCATCCCGATGACCTATACGGCTCAAAACGGTGCCATCTTTACCAAAACTTTCGTGATCAAACGTGGCTCCTATGCAGTGAATGTTGAGTACAACGTCAACAACACCACAGCTGCCCCGCTTGAACTGACCATGTTTGGCCAGCTCAAACAAACCACCGACTTGCCTAAGCACCGCGATACTGGCAGCAATAACTTTGCTTTGCATACGTTCCGTGGCGCGGCTTACTCTTCAAGTGATGACAAATATCAGAAGTATGCGTTCGATAAGAGCGAAGCGCTGAATGTCACCACACAGGGCGGTTGGATTGCTATGTTGCAGCAGTATTTTGCAACGGCGTGGATCCCGTCAGCGAAGGACACCAACACATTCTTCACGACCACCAACAACGGTATCTCATCGATTGGCTTTAAAGGCACACCGTTCACCGTTGCCCCTGGCGCACAACAACAGGTTGCTTCAATCCTGTGGGTGGGCCCGGAAATTCAGGACAAAATGGCCGCTATCGCGCCACACCTTGACCTGACAGTCGATTACGGTTGGTTATGGTTCATTTCTCAGCCGCTGTTCAAACTGTTGAAATTCATTAACAGCTTCGTCGGCAACTGGGGCTTCTCAATCATTGTTATCACCTTCATCGTGCGCGGTATCATGTACCCGCTGACCCGTGCTCAGTACACGTCGATGGCGAAAATGCGCATGTTGCAGCCGAAACTGGCCGCGATGCGTGAACGTATCGGTGATGACAAACAGCGCATGAGTCAGGAAATGATGGCGCTGTATAAGTCTGAGAAAGTGAACCCGCTGGGTGGCTGTCTGCCGCTGGTTATTCAGATGCCAATCTTCCTGGCACTGTATTACATGCTGTCTGGTTCCATTGAATTGCGCCACGCGCCGTTCATCCTGTGGATCCATGACCTGTCAGCGCAAGACCCGTACTACATTCTGCCGGTCATAATGGGTATCACGATGTTCTTCATTCAGAAGATGTCGCCGACCACCGTCACTGACCCGATGCAGCAGAAGATCATGACCTTCATGCCGGTCATCTTCACTGTGTTCTTCCTGTGGTTCCCGTCCGGTCTGGTGGTGTACTACATCGTCAGTAACCTGGTAACCATTCTCCAGCAGCAGCTGATTTATCGCGGGCTGGAAAAACGCGGCCTGCACAGCCGCGACAAGAAAAAGTCATAAGTGAATGTCAGGGCGGCTTCCGTCCTGACAGCTAAACTTGATGATAAAAACAAAGGCGATCATTTGATCGCCTTTTGCATATCCGTAAATACCCGATGGGAAAAACGTTATGAGCACCTCAGATACCATTATCGCCCAGGCCACCCCACCCGGCCGCGGTGGTGTGGGCATTTTGCGCATTTCTGGCCGTGCGGCGCGTGATGTTGCACAGGCTGTCTTAGGTAAACTGCCAAAGCCGCGTTACGCCGACTATCTGCCATTTCAGGATGCGGATGGCAGTACGCTGGATCAGGGCATCGCGCTGTGGTTCCCCGGCCCTAATTCCTTCACCGGCGAAGACGTGCTTGAGTTACAAGGCCACGGCGGACCGGTGATCCTCGATTTACTGCTCAAACGCATTATCGCGCTGGAAAACGTGCGTATTGCGCGTCCGGGCGAATTCTCTGAGCGTGCTTTCCTCAACGATAAGCTGGATCTGGCACAGGCAGAAGCAATTGCAGATCTTATCGACGCCAGCTCCGAGCAGGCCGCACGCTCAGCGGTTAACTCGCTTCAGGGCGCATTCTCGAACCGTATTCATCATCTGGTGGAAGCACTCACTCACCTGCGGATCTTTGTCGAAGCGGCTATCGACTTCCCGGATGAGGAAATCGACTTTCTGTCAGACGGCAAAATCGAAGCCAAACTTAATACGGTGATGGGCGATCTCGATGCGGTACGTGCTGAAGCCCGTCAGGGCAGCCTGCTGCGTGAAGGGATGAAAGTGGTGATTGCCGGACGCCCGAACGCCGGTAAATCCAGCCTGCTGAACGCGCTGGCCGGTCGTGAAGCGGCGATTGTGACCGACATCGCGGGCACCACGCGCGACGTTCTGCGCGAGCATATTCATCTCGACGGCATGCCTTTGCACATTATTGATACCGCCGGTTTACGTGAAGCCAGCGACGAAGTTGAGCGCATTGGTATCGAACGTGCATGGAATGAGATCGAACAGGCAGACTTAGTGCTGTTTATGGTTGACGGCACCACAACGGCTGCGACTGAACCTGCTGAAATCTGGCCCGAGTTTATGGCACGCCTTCCCGCTTCTTTACCTATCGTCGTGGTACGCAATAAAGCCGATATTACCGCTGAAGCACTGGGGAAAACCGAAGTGAATGGTCACTCACTTATTCGCCTTTCTGCCCGCACCGGCGACGGCGTGGATTTGCTGCGCGATCATCTGAAACAGGTGATGGGCTTTAATCACAACATGGAAGGCGGATTTCTTGCCCGTCGTCGTCACTTGCAGGCGCTGGAAGACGCGGCACAACATCTGGTTCAGGGTAAAGATCAGCTGCTTGGCGCATGGGCAGGTGAATTACTGGCGGAAGAGTTACGCCTTGCACAACAGTCACTGAGTGAAATCACCGGCGAATTCACATCTGATGATTTGCTGGGGCGCATTTTCTCGAGTTTCTGTATCGGTAAATAATTCCCTCCTGGCAACAAACAAAACCCACATTGTAAAATGTGGGTTTTTAATTTTTTTCAACGTATTAGCCTTACCAGACTTTATAAACGCGTCCGGTCTGCGCCCCTTCCACGCTGCGACGATAGGCTTTCGCCACGCGTGCTGCCGGTGCTGCTTCAAAACCCGGAAAGAATGAACCGTAAGCTTTCAGTGACTCTTCCACGACGGTCGGGCTAACCACGTTGATGCGGATACCACGCGGGAGTTCGATCGCCGCCCCCTGCACAAAACCTTCTACAACCGCATTTACCGTGGTGGCGTTTGCTCCCTGACGGATAGGTTCATCAGCAATAATCCCGCTGGTCAGCGTGATGGAACCCCTCTCGTTCAGGAATGACTGACCGATCAGCGCAATACGTACCTGCCCGAGCAGTTTGTCCTGCAAACCAATATTGAATTGTTCTGCGGTCATTTCAGTCAGCGGGCCAAAGTGCAGGCTGCCGGTGGTGGCGATAATCGCATCGACCTTCCCTGCGTTTTTGAAAAGCGCCCGGACGCTGCTTTCATCGGTAATATCGACCTGAAAATCACCGTGCGTTTTACCTGCAGTGATCACCTCATGATCATCGGCAAACTCACGCACCACAGCGCTCCCCAATGTACCAGTCCCGCCAATCACTAAAATTTTCATCACAGACTCCTCAATGTTGTTGGTAAGTTCATCTTTTACCAAACTCAGGGTTAGATATAGACTCGTATTATTCGTTCTGTTCTAACTCAGGGTTTGTAATGTGGATAAGCTGCGAAATATTGAAGTCTTTGTCAGCGTAGTAGAAACCGGAAATTTCAGTACTGCGGCCGAAAAGCTGGGGATCTCGGCAGTGATGGTCGGCAAGCATATCCAGCAGCTGGAAAAGCATCTGAATGCCCGTCTGTTGCAGCGCACCACCCGCAGGCAAAGCCTGACCGATGCCGGTGAAGTGTTTTATGAAAACGGCAAACGGGTGCTGGAGCAGATGAAATTAATGGAAAGCCTGCAAAGCGTTCCCACCGGATTGCTGCGCGTCAGTGCGCCAGTTTCTTTAGGCTCCAGCGTGATTGCGCCGATGCTCGCCCGTTATCTGAATCTCTACCCTCAGGTCAAAGTGGAACTGGTGCTGAGCAATGCCCGCGTCGATTTAATCGGCGAAAATTTCGATCTCGCCATCCGTATTGGTGAAATCGGGGATGACCGGCTGGTCGCCAGGCCACTGAAACCCTATGAAATGGTGATTTGCGCATCGCCGGAGTATTTGCAGCGCAACGGCACACCCGAATCGCCGGAAGATCTGAAAACGCATCCGTGCCTGATCCACTCCGTGTGGAATCAGAGTGAAGGCTGGCATCTGGCGAACGCCGGGCAAACCACGTCGGCGTGGCCGGTGAACAGCCGGTATGTCTCCAACGATGGCCATGCATTGCGCAATGCCGCGCTGGAAGGAGCCGGTTTACTGCTTCAGCCGAAGGTGCTGCTGGCCGAAGATATTCTCCGCGGCAGGCTTATTCCGGTTCTTGAGTCTTTCATTCCCACACCGCGTGCCGTGCATGTGGTTTATCTGCCCGATTTCCGCCCGCGGGCGAAACTGAACAGTCTGATTAACTACATGACAGAAAACGATTTCTACTGATTATTCCTTCCATAAAAAAACGGTAAGTGATCGCTCACTTACCGTTCGATTTACAGTGAAAAAAACAATCAGAGCTTAAAGCCCGCCACCACGGTTTCCAGCTGAACGGTCTGATCCTGCATGGCCTGAGCGGCCGCAGAAACCTGTTCCACCAGCGCCGCATTCTGCTGAGTGGCGTTATCCAGCTGGGTGATTGCAACGTTCACCTGCTCGATACCGAGGCTTTGCTCCTGACTGGAAGACATGATTTCGTTCATCAGCGTCGCTACGTTATTCACGCCGCCCATCACTTCATCCATCGTCGTTCCGGCGGTTGCCACCAGCTGGCTGCCAGTGGTGATATCCGCGACGGAATCTTCAATCAGTTTTTTGATTTCGCGGGCAGACGTAGCAGAACGTTGCGCCAGGCTGCGCACTTCCGAAGCCACGACGGCAAATCCGCGCCCCTGTTCGCCCGCACGGGCCGCTTCAACGGCGGCATTCAGCGCCAGAATGTTGGTCTGGAAAGCAATACCGTCGATCACGCTGATGATATCGACAATTTTGTGCGAGGAACGGGTGATCGAACCCATGGTATCGACCACCTGTTTCACCACTTCCGACCCTTTCTGCGCCACCGCAGACGCATCGCGCGCCAGCTGGTTAGCGCCTTCGGCGTTGGCGGCGTTCTGTTTCACGGTGCTGGTCAGCTGTTCCATGGACGCCGCCGTTTCAACAATCGAACTCGCCTGTTCTTCGGTACGCCCGGAGAGATCCATGTTACCGCTGGCGATTTCGCGCGATGCCGAGGTGATCGCCAGACTGCTGTCGCCGACCTGACGGAGGATCGATTGCAGGAATGACAGGAACTGGTTAAAGCTCTGATTTACGCGGTTGAATTCCGGACTGCGGCTTTCTGGCAGGCGGAGGGTCAGATCAGCGCCACCAGCGGAAAGCTGGCTGATATTTTTATGCAGCGCATCCAGCTGACGCATAAAGATTTTGATCGCCAGGATCAGCACAACCAGCAGCAAAATCACCATCGGAATTTGCACCAGACCCAGACTTTGCAGGATGCCATGCGTCCGCGTCAGCAACTGGCTGGTTGGCATATCGGTGGCGATATACCACGGCCCCTGAATGTTGCTCATGAACATCGTGTGAGACGTACCGTTGTTGTCGTAGTCGGCAACCAGATTCGCCTGCCCGTCAATCTGATCGAGACTTTTGCGGATCTGCACCGCCAGCGGAGATTGTTCGCCCAGAGAAGCCAGCTTCGGCAGCTTTTCATCCGTGGACTGGCTGGTACCGACGAGGGTGCCGTCTTTCTCGACGATATAAATCTTCGCGTGAACCTTTTTCTCCATTTCCGTCACCAGCTGGTTAAAGAAACCCAGCGTCACGTCGATGGTGGCAACGCCCCACTGTTTGTCGCCTTTATAAATCGGCATCGCGCAGTTGGTACGCGGCTGTGTACTGGCGTCATCAAAGTAGGCAGGCGCCCAGACACACTGGCCCTTTTCGCCTTTTGAAGCGGCAAGATACCAGGATTGCTCGAAGTAATTCGGCGATTCAGCACTGTTCCAGAAGGTATTTACCGTCAGTTGGTTATTACTGTTACGTGCAAAGAAAGTGCTGAATTTGATTTTTGCCGGGTCGCGCTGGTTCGGCAGCGGCCAGATACCGCCCCCAAATACGGCGGAATCACCGTATTGATCCACCAGCGCGGGCAGCAACCGGTCAATGCTGTCGCTGTCCATTTGTACGACGGTTTGAGTGATGGTACGCACCTGAGATTCCACTTTGTTCAGCCGTTCGTTGATAACGACGGCGATATCATCAACCTGATTCGCAACCAGAGTGCTTTCTGTTTGTTTCAGCTGAGGAGCAATAAAGACCTGGATCACGATGAGCGTAACGATGACCAGCACAATAAAAAACAAGCTGATCAATGCGATAAAGCGGGATTGCGTTGTTTTTAACATTTTAGGGTACTCACAGGCAAAGCAGCGAGATCGCTGCTTAACTTATAACGGCATTTTCTGAGGTTTCTTTATGAGGCTATAGTAGATATATCTGGCACCCGGATCATATGAGTGAAAAAACAGAACATCGTTCCGATGAGATTTTTTCTTAATATGCGGTTAATACAGTGATTCCTTTCGCTTTATCGTTATGAAAAACTTTCTGAAAAGTAAAAAGAGTGTGCGCGGACGCGGGGTTTAAGCGGTTTTTAATGATTTCTCTTAATGTTATTCTTCACGAATACAGAGAAAATACGGTCGAACCATTAATCATGGAGTGAACAATGGCGTGCCACTTTGCAAGATGGGCTGTGACGGAAGCTGAACCCGATACACATCGGTTGCTCAGAGAAATTGTTGTATCCGCAAAACACCTTTCCGAAAAACAACGAAAACGATTTTTAAACGGTCGTGTTTTACTGGCCGAAATGATTTTCTATCTTTACGGTATTGCGGAGCTTCCTAACGTCATCACCCTGCCGAGCGGCCGCCCGAGTTTTGAATCCTCCGATCTTCCCGATTTCAGCCTGGCATATGCAGGCAGCACCGTCGGTGTGCTGATCAGCAGCGAAGGAAAAGTCGGTCTTGATCTCGAAATTATTCACGCGCGCAGCGCACTGGTTAATCCCCAGCACCAGCTGCAACTTTCTGCCGTCGAAAAAACCTGGATTGCCATGCAGTCCGACCCGATTGAATCCTCCCTACAGCTTTGGTGCATACGTCAAAGTATGCTGAAAATGTCCGGCCTGAACGAACAAAGCCAGCTGACACTCAGCCTGAATCCGGCTTCCGGCCGCCTGCGTTCGACGGTCACGCCGGAGGCGCAGGTGATGAGTGATATTGAAGGGTCGATTACCTGGGCATGCGCGCAGTCTCCGTCGATTATCCGGTTACAGTGCTGGCGCTACGAACCGGAAAATGGTTTTACCCGCACACAAACGCTGTCCGTTGATCAGCAATCTGATTCACTGCATTACATGAAGTTCACCAGCCTGCCGCCTGCCAAATAAAACTTCACTCATGTTTTCAAAAACCTTGTATATCGACGTGCCGTTTTTCGTTTAAGGTAAGAATCAGAGAGTCATCCATAACAGGAGTTAACCATGTCAGCTAAGCCTCTGAAGTTTGTCACACTGTTAGGTAGTCTTCGTAAAGCGTCTTACAACGCCATGGTCGCGCGCACGCTGCCGAAAGTCGCGCCTGAGGGCGTCACCATTGAAGCGTTACCGTCTATCGGTACTCTGCCGTTGTACGATGCCGATATTCAGCAGGAAGAGGGGTTTCCGGCCGATTTAAACGCGATTGCGGAACAAATCCGCCAGGCGGACGGTGTGATCATCGTGACGCCGGAATACAACTATTCCGTTCCCGGCGGACTGAAGAATGCCATCGACTGGATTTCACGTTTGCCTGACCAGCCACTGGCGGGCAAACCGGTGCTGATTCAGACCAGTTCAATGGGACCGGTCGGCGGCGCACGCTGTCAGTATCATCTGCGTCAGATTCTGGTCTTCCTTGATGCGATGGTGATGAATAAGCCTGAGTTTATGGGTGGCGTCATTCAGAACAAAGTCGACGCCCAAACCGGTGAAGTTATCGATCAGGGGACGCTGGATTTCCTCAGAGGCCAGCTGACCGCATTTGCCGACTATACGCACCGCGTCAGCAAATAATTTTCAGCCGCTAAAATACAAACAGCCCGCCACTTTCAGAAAGTGGCGGGCTGTTTTTTTATCGTTCGCAGACGCTAAATCGCGTGCGGATTAATGCCCGTCAACAAACGCGATTTTCAGCACGAACAACAGGGCAACGACAACGACGCACGGGCTGATCTCTCTCCAGCGGCCTGTGCCCAGTTTCATCACCACATAAGAGATGAAGCCCAGCGCAATGCCTTCTGTGATGGAAAAGCTGAATGGCATCATTACTGCCGTCACAAAAGCAGGAACCGCTTCTGTCAGGTCATCCCACGAAACGCGCGCCAGGCTGGAGGTCATCAGAACGCCCACATAAATTAGCGCTCCGGCTGCCGCATATTCCGGCACCATGCCCGCCAGCGGGGAAATGAAGATCACCAGCAGGAACAGCAAACCGGTCACGACAGCGGTCAGGCCGGTGCGGCCCCCCACGGACACGCCGGACGTACTTTCGATATACGCGCCAACGGAAGATGTCCCGATGAAAGCACCCGCCACAGAGGAAATACTGTCGACGTAAAGTGCCTGTTTCATCTGCGGAAATTTACCCTTTTCATCCGCCAGACCGGCTTTGTCCGTCACGCCTATCAGCGTACCGGAGGAGTCAAACAGGTTGACCAGCATGAAGGAGAAAATTACGCCTGCCAGACCGATATTCAGCGCGCCTTTCAGGTCAACCTGACCGACGACGGTGGTGATGCTCGGCGGCATTGACCAGAAACCGTTGTAATGCACGTCACCGATCGCCAGACCAATGCCCGTGGTCACTACGATCGACACCAGAACGGAAGCGTGAAAGTTACGTGACGCCAGTACGGCAATGATGAAGAAGCCCAGCACGCCCAGCAGGACGTTGTGGGATGTCAGATTGCCGATGGTGACGATGGTATCCGGGTTCGCGACAATAATGCCGGCGTTTTTCAGCCCCATCATGCCGATGAACAGCCCGATACCGGCGGTAATCCCCACGCGCAGGCTGACCGGAATGTTCGCGATCATCCAGTAGCGGATACGGAAAATAGTCAGCAGCAGCAGGCCAACAGCGCCCCAGAAAATAGCGCCCATCCCGATTTGCCATGAAACGCCCATCGCACCCACCACCACAAAGGCGAAGAAGGCGTTCAGACCCATCGCTGGCGCCAGTGCAACCGGCAGGTTGGCAATCACGCCCATCAAAATGCTGCCAAACGCGGCAATCAGACAGGTGGTCACAAAGACGGCCTGTTTATCCATGCCCGCGACACCCAGAATCTGCGGGTTCACGAAAACGATGTAGACCATGGTCAGGAAGGTGGTTAAGCCTGCGATAGTTTCGGTGCGTACCGTTGTGCCGTGCTGCGTCAGTTTAAATAAACGTTCAGCCAGGCCTCTTCCGCCGTTAGCATTGCTGTGTGGTGTGCTCATCAGTGAGTTCCAAAATGGGGGAAAAACAATCGGGGGGTATCCTAAGGATTTTAGCCGTAAAGCGCCAGCACTGGATGTGTGGGATTAAATCTATCGTTCGGGTACAGTGCCATAAACCACGCGAATAGATGAAACACTCACAGGGAGAAAGTATGTCACAGGTTGAATGTGTCTTTTTTGATTGCGACGGTACGCTGGTGGACAGTGAAATGTTGTGCTGCGAAGCCTATGTCGAGATGTTTGCACATTTTGGCGTGACGGTTTCTTTTGACGAAATGTATAAGAAATACAAAGGCGTTAAGCTTTATGAAATCGTCGAGATCGTCAATAAAGAGCACGGTATCGACGTGCCAAAAGAGGAGATGGAAGTGATTTTCCGCCAGCACGTTGCGCGGCTTTTCGACAGCAAACTTGAGCCGGTTGACGGCGCACGGGAGCTGCTGGAGCAAATTTCCGTGCCGATGTGTGTGGTCTCCAACGGCCCGGTCACCAAAATGCAGCACTCGCTCGGCCTCACCGGTCTGCTGCCTTTCATGGGCGACAAACTGTTCAGCGGATACGATTTACAGCGCTGGAAACCCGATCCGGCGGTGTTATACAAAGCCGCCGAAGTGATGGACGTTCCGGTGGAAGCGTGCATTCTGGTTGAGGATTCCGTGGCGGGCGCACAGGCCGGGATCGCCGCCGGGATCCCGGTATTTTATTACTGCGCCGATCCGCACAACCCGCCGCTGAACAATCCGCTGGTGACCACTTTCCACGACATGCGCGAGTTGCCGGCGATCTGGCGTGAAAAGGGTTATCAGATTACGCGTTAAGGGTTTTGTCGTAAGCCTGCATGCGTCGTTCCAGTTCCGTCAGGGAACTCAGGCCCTCTGCGAGCGGCAGGGTTTTATCATTGAAGATTTCCAGCGACCACGGACCGGTAAAACCTTTCCGGTTCAGGGTGCTGACGAAATCCACCAGCGGCAAGTCGCCCTGGCCGGGATAACACCGGTAACTGCGGCTCCACTGCTGCACGTTCATGTCTTTGTACGGCGCATCCGCCAGTTGCAGGAAGCTGATTCTCTCCAGCGGCACTTCATCCAGACGGTCGAGGTTGTCGCCCACGGCGAGAATATGAAAGCTGTCGAGCACAATCCCCAGCGCCGGGTGGTTCACTTCACGCACGCGATCCCACGCCTGCCGGTAACGGTTGATGTGTTTCCCCCACGCCAGCGCCTCAAAGCCAATATGGATGTCATGAAGCTGCGCCATTTCTGCCAGTGCGGCGAGATCGGCAATCTGCACATCGCGCTCCGCTGAACTTTCAGGGTCGGTATTACTGCACACCAGCAAGCGGTCGCACCCCAGTTCATTCATCAGATCAAATTGCCGGCGCGCGCTGGCAAACTTCTCATTACGCTTTTCCGGCTGAACGCCTTCAAAGTCGCGGAAAGGTTGTAGCAGGAAAATCCGTAATCCGAGCGAATCCGCCAGATTTCGGATGGCGATGGGTTTGACCGGGCTTTTGAGTAAATCATCTTCAAAAATCTCTACGCCATCAAACCCCGCCGCCGCGATGGCGGTGAGTTTTTCGGGCAGAGTTCCTGGTACTGAAACTGTCGCAATAGAACGTAACCGGGTGGTAGCAGGCAAAATAGCGTCCTTTTTGTCAGGCTTCGAGACTTACAGTAGTGGACCTTCATACCGCATTCGTCAAGTGTTGGCGGCTTGTATGAACGCACAGATTGTAACTGATCGAATCAATGGTTAATCTCTGTGGCGAGATTGAGGTTATTAATGAGGATATGACGCTGAGCAGCCAAAGTTCCCCGGCGCCGGGACGTAAAAATGATCCGATAGGACTGAAACAGCGCATTTTCGACAGTGCTCTGGCTGAATTCGCTGAATCCGGCCTGATGGGCGCGCGTATGGAAAATATCGCCTCAAACGCCAACACCACAAAACGTATGGTGGTCTATCACTACAAGACCAAAGAAGCCCTGTACATGCTGGTTCTGGAGCACGTTTACCGCGGCATCCGCCAGCACGAGCTGGATCTGGATTTGTCGTCATTTCCCCCGGCGGAGGCGATCGTCAAACTGGTGGAAGCCAGCTTCGATTTTCACGTTTCTCACCCGGAATTCATCCGCATTGTGTCGACAGAAAACATGCTGCGCGGCCGGTTTATCCGTCAGTCCACCAGCATCCGCGAGATCAATAAAACGGCGTTAACGCTGCTGGAAGATATTCTCGAACGCGGAAAACAGAGCCATTTATTTAAGGAAGATTCCCAGGCGCGCGACGTTCACCGGCTGATCAGCAGCCTGTGTGTGCATCAGGTCGCGAACCAGTACACATTCGGTGCTCTGTTCGAAAACCCTGACGAAGTGGATTTGCAGGTTGCGCATTATCGCCAGCTGGCAGTGGTGGTGGCACTGCGGTATGTGATGAAATAGCGCGTCAGCGGACAGCAAAAAGGCCTCGTTAGAGGCCTTTTTTATGGCGAAGATTTTGTATGACGAGTATCAGTGACCGATCAGTCTTTCGCAGCGTCTTTGCCGTCTGTCAGCAATTTGTCGAGCGCATCGCCACCAACGTGACGGAAATCCTGCCCTTTCACGAAGTAGAAGATGAATTCACAAATATTCTGGCAACGATCGCCGATACGCTCAATGGAACGGGCGCAGAACAACGCGGTCAGGACGCTTGGGATGGTACGCGGATCTTCCATCATGTAGGTCATGAGCTGACGCACAATGCCTTCATATTCCTGATCCACTTTCTTATCTTCACGGTAAATACGCACCGCTTCGTCAAGATCCATACGCGCGAACGCGTCGAGCACGTCATGCAGCATTTCTACCGTATGGCGGCCCAGAGATTCCAGGCTGACCAGCAGCGGCTGATGCAGATGCGAGAATTTCTCCAGCGCCGTGCGGCAGATTTTATCCGCCACATCGCCGATACGTTCGAGCTCAGAAATGGTTTTGATAATCGCCATCACCAAACGCAGATCGCTGGCGGTCGGCTGGCGCTTGGCAATAATGCGCACGCACGCTTCGTCAATCGCCACTTCCATCAGGTTAACTTTGTCATCACCTTTGATGACGCGCTGCGCCAGTTCGGCATCCTGATTGTGCATCGCGGTGATCGCATCAGTCAGTTGCTGTTCAACCAGCCCACCCATCGCCAGAACCTGGGTACGGATGTGCTCGAGCTCGGCGTTAAACTGGCCGGAAATGTGTTTATTTAAGTTCAGGTTGTCCATCGTTCTTACCTCAACCGTAGCGGCCAGTAATGTAATCTTCAGTCTGTTTGCGCGCTGGCGAAGTAAACAGCGAGTCAGTGTCACTGTATTCGATCAGCTCACCCAGATACATAAACGCAGTGCGGTCTGAACAACGCGCAGCCTGCTGCATGTTGTGGGTCACGATCACCACGGTGTAATCAGATTTTAGCTCGGTGATCAGCTCTTCGATACGGCCGGTTGAAATTGGGTCCAGCGCCGAACATGGTTCATCAAGCAGGAGAACATCAGGGCGGATAGCAATGCCGCGCGCAATGCACAAACGCTGTTGCTGGCCGCCGGACAGGCTGTAACCGCTCTGGTGCAGCTTGTCTTTGGATTCATTCCACAAAGCGGCTTTGGTCAGCGCCCATTGCACGCGCTCATCCATGTCCGTACGGGAAAGTTTTTCAAACAGACGGACACCAAACGCGATGTTGTCGTAAATCGACATCGGGAACGGCGTCGGTTTCTGGAAGACCATGCCAACTTTGGCACGCAGCAGCGCGATATCCTGTTTATCGACCAGAATATTTTCGCCATCGAGCAGAATTTCGCCCTCTGCATGCTGCTCAGGGTAAAGCTGATACATTTTGTTGAACGTACGCAGCAGCGTGGATTTACCACAACCTGACGGGCCGATGAATGCCGTGACTTCGTTCTTAGCGATATCCAGGGAAATATTTTTCAGCGCGTGGAATTTACCGTAATAAAAATTCAGATCGCGAACCTGAATCTTGCTGTTGGATGCGTCAGTCATTCGACTCATTAAGACATCTCTCTTTTGCGCGCGCCGCTGTGCGACGCCGGGTAAACAGTGATGGCAGAGTGAAAAACTCTGCCATCAGTAATGAATTAACTTACTGCTTCTTCGTGGCGAAGATCACACGCGCCAGAATGTTCAGCAACAGCACACACACTGTAATCAGCAGCACGCCCGCCCAGGCCAGTTGTTGCCATTCGCCAAACGGGCTCATCGCAAACTTGAAGATGGTCACCGGCAGATTGGCGATCGGCTGCATCATGTCGGTGCTCCAGAACTGGTTGGAGAGCGACGTAAACAGCAGCGGTGCGGTTTCGCCGGCGATGCGGGCGATAGCCAGCAAAATACCGGTGATAATGCCGGAAACAGAGGCTTTCAGGGTGATCGCAGAAATCATTTTCCATTTTGGCGTTCCCAGCGCATAAGCCGCTTCACGCAGGCTGTCCGGCACCAGTTTCAGCATGTTTTCCGTGGTACGGATAACAATCGGGATTTGCAGCAGCGCCAGCGCCAGTACGCCCGCCCAGCCAGAGAAGTGCCCCATTTTCGCCACCATGATGGTGTAAACGAACAGGCCAACCACAATGGAAGGAGCAGAAAGCAGAATGTCGTTGATGAAGCGAATGAATTCCGCCAGCCAGGATTTACGGCCATATTCTGCCAGATAAATCCCCGCCATCACGCCCAGCGGCGTACCGATAACCGTCGCCCATAGAATCAGCAGTCCGCTGCCCGCAATGGCGTTCGCCAGACCACCGCCAGCCGTATTTGGCGGCGGGGTGTTTTGGGTAAACAGCGCCAGAGACATGCCGTCTACGCCTTTCACGACGGTCGTGAACAGGATCCAGACCAGCCAGAACAGGCCAAAAAGCATGGTCAGCATGGAAATCATCAGCGCCAGACGGTTCTTCTGACGGCGCCATGCCTGACGTTTGCGACGTGATTCCAGTAAGGCTGCGTTACTTTGCATTTCGAGTGTCGTCATCTTAACGGCCCTCTTTCTTAGCCAGACGCAGAATCATGACTTTCGACAGCGCCAGAACAATAAAGGTGATAACAAACAGGATAAGGCCCAGCTCCATCAGCGCGGACGTATGCAGACCTGCTTCAGCTTCGGCGAATTCGTTCGCCAGCGCCGAGGTAATACTGTTGCCGGGCGCGTAAAGCGAAATGCTGTCGAGCTGGTAGGTGTTACCGATAATGAAGGTCACCGCCATAGTTTCGCCGAGCGCACGGCCAAGACCAAGCATGACACCGCCGATGACACCATTTTTGGTGAACGGCAGCACGATGCGCCAGATCACTTCCCAGGTCGTACAACCAATTCCGTAGGCCGATTCTTTCATCATGACCGGCGTTTGCTCGAACACGTCACGCATGACGGAGGCAATGTACGGAATGATCATGATGGCCAGAATGACACCTGCCGCCAAGATGCCGATACCAAATCCCGGGCCGGCGAAAAGCGCGCCAACAATCGGAATACCGGAAAGCACATCACCGACCGGTGTCTGGAAATACTGGGCAAACAGCGGAGCGAAAACGAATAAACCCCACATGCCGTAAACAATGCTAGGGATCGCCGCCAGCAGTTCGATAGCAATACCCAGCGGACGTTTCATCCAGTTAGGTGCCAGCTCAGTGAGGAATAATGCGATACCAAAACTGACGGGAACGGCAATCAGTAAGGCGATAATCGAGGTCACGACGGTACCGTAAATAGGCACCAGTGCGCCGAACTGCTGATTCGGGGCATCCCATGTTTTCGTCCACAGGAAGGATAATCCGAATTTTTCAATGCTAGGCAGCGAAGCAATAAACAGCGAGACGATGATTCCGCCCAGCATTAATAACACGATCAGCGCAGCCAGTTTGACCAGCGCGCCGAAAAGGATGTCACCGTTTTTGCTTGGTGCTTTGATAGCCGGCTTGTATTCAGCCATACCACTCTCTTTTAATTAAGATTTAATTCCCTCCCCGGCCGGAGAGGGAATGAAGCAGAAGACTTGTACTCTATATCAGACGAGACGTCAGATCCTAGTAAAGTGCTTTGCCGCTGCTATCTTTGATATTTGCTTTCCAGGCTGCACGAACCTGCTCAACGACTGAAGGTGGAAGCGTTGCATAATCCAGGTCAGTCGTCAGTTTATTGCCGTTTTTGTAAGCCCAGTCGAAGAACTTCAGAACTTCAGCACCTTTGGTCGCATCCTGCTGATCTTTGTAAATCAGGATGAAGGTGGTGGAGCTGATTGGCCACGCGTTGTCGCCTTTCTGGAAAGTCAGGTCCTGAGCGAAGGTTTTGCTCCAGTCAGCGCCTTTAGCTGCTGCACTGAAGGATTCTTCTGTCGGGCTGATCGCCTTGCCATCCGCATCAACCAGCTTGGTATAAGCCAGGTTGTTTTGTTTAGCGTAAGCATATTCTACGTATCCGATTGAGCCCGGCAGACGCTGTACAAATGCGGCTACGCCGTCGTTACCTTTGCCGCCCAGACCGGTAGGCCAGTTAACTGTTGAACCTGAACCGATTTTCTCTTTCCACTCGTTGTTCACTTTTGCCAGATAGCTGGTGAACACGAAAGAAGTACCGGAACCGTCAGCACGACGAACAACGGCGATATTGGTATCTGGCAGTTTCACGCCCGGGTTCAGCTTAGTGATCGCCGCGTCGTTCCACTTTTTGATTTTGCCCAGGTAGATATCACCCAGCGTTGCGCCGTCCAGCGTCAGCTGACCTGATTTGATGCCCGGGATATTCACTGCCAGTACCACGCCACCGATCACGGTAGGGAACTGGAACAGGCCGTTTTTGTTCAGATCTTCTTCTTTCATCGGAGCATCAGATGCGCCGAAATCAACGGTCTTGGCGATAATTTGTTTCACGCCGCCGGAAGAGCCGATGCCCTGATAGTTAACCTGAGTACCGGTTGCTTTCTGGTATGCATCCGCCCACTTAGCGTAGACAGGTGCAGGGAAGGTGCCGCCAGCGCCAGTCAGATTACTAGCAGCGAAAGCAGACATTGCTGTGAGGGAGAAAGTCGCTGCTACAATACCGGCGACGGTGTTACGCATCAATTTCATGTTCCACTCCTAGTGGTTTTTTTTTGTTCGACCCAGGTCGAGATTTATAAAGTGTTTGGCACAGGAGGAAAATAGGACAGTTTGGTGACAGTAAAATGTACGTTATATGACAGTTTTATGACACTGGTCACAATTTAGGCGAGATGGGCAAACTGAAGCGGACCGATCAAATAAAAACCGGCCCAAAGGCCGGTGGCAGCGGAAAGAGATGCGGACTTAACGCCCTTTCTTTTTACGTCCTGGCTGTGCAAAACGTTTACGGGAAGCTGAATTTCCGTCGGGTTTCTCGGTATTTTTCGGTTTTGTGACAACCGGTTTTTTGGCCTGAGCAGGTTTAGACTGCGTTTTTTTGGCCGGCTTTTCTTCAGAAGTTGAGTTTTCAGTCAGTCTGAATAATTCGACCAGCTCATCGTCCGTCAAATCACGCCATTCCCCCAAAGGCAAGCCTTTCAGGTTGATGTTCATAATCCGCACACGCTCAAGCTTGGTGACTTCAAAGCCAAAATGCTTACACATACGGCGGATCTGGCGGTTAAGCCCCTGAACCAGCGTGATACGAAATACAAAGGGCGC
This sequence comes from Rahnella sp. ChDrAdgB13, assembly GCF_017655185.1. Taxonomy (NCBI): domain Bacteria; kingdom Pseudomonadati; phylum Pseudomonadota; class Gammaproteobacteria; order Enterobacterales; family Yersiniaceae; genus Rahnella; species Rahnella sp. ChDrAdgB13. The sequence continues at coordinate 30,311 of NZ_JAEMGT010000005.1, forward strand.
TTCTTTCTTCACTTTGCACTTTTTGGTCACCGTTCCCAGCATCGGCACACCCGCGCCCAGGCCGGTAATAAACTCATCCGTCACCGGTTTGTTGACCGTTACGACATATTCTTTTTCGTGGTCGTTGCCCGCACGCAGGATTTTATTGACCAGATCACCGTGGTTGGTCAGTAAAATCAGGCCCTGAGAATCTTTATCCAGACGCCCGATAGGGAAAACGCGCTTGCTGTGGTTAACGAAATCACTGATGTTGTCCTGCTCACCGTCTTCCATCGTGGTGATGATCCCCACGGGCTTATTAAGCGCGATAAGCACTAAATCTTCTTCATCACGCGGTTCAATCAGCTGGCCGTTAACTTTCACCACATCACCGGCAAATACTTGTGCGCCCACGGAGGCGCGTCTGCCATTGATAAAAACGTTTCCCTGTTCAATGTAACGATCGGCATCACGGCGTGAGCAGATCCCGCTCTCGCTAATGTATTTGTTGAGACGAATGGAGGGGTTGGACAGCATTCAGCAAATCACCTTCGTAAAAAGGCGGACTATACCTTATCCGTGGCGGCTAACGAAGCCTGAGAGAGGAGAATCGTGACCACGCCTTAGCCTTTTAGAAATAAAAAAGCGCCCGAGATGGGCGCTTAGCAGGCAGTTTCAAAGCCAGCGTGGCTTATTCTACTGTGACCGATTTGGCCAGATTACGTGGCTGGTCTACGTCAGTGCCTTTAATCAGCGCGACATAGTAAGACAGAAGCTGTAACGGGACCGTGTAGAAGATCGGTGCGACGATTTCTTCGACATGCGGTAACTGAATGATTTTCATACCGTCGCTGTCGGTGAAACCGGCATCCTGATCGGCGAAGACATACAGCAGACCACCGCGTGCGCGCACTTCTTCGATATTCGACTTCAGTTTTTCCAGAAGTTCGTTATTAGGCGCAACCACAATCACCGGCATATCCGCGTCAATCAGCGCCAGCGGGCCGTGTTTCAGCTCGCCTGCCGCATACGCTTCCGCATGAATATAGGAAATCTCTTTCAGCTTCAGCGCACCTTCCATCGCGATCGGATATTGATCGCCACGGCCGAGGAACAGCGCATGATGTTTGTCAGAGAAGCCTTCCGCCAGCGATTCGATGGTTTTATCCAGCGACAACATCTGTTCGATACGCGCAGGCAGCGCCTGTAACGCGTGAACAATGTCATGCTCAACCTGCGGTGCCATGCCTTTCAGACGACCCATACGTGCCACCAGCATCAGCAGAACGGTCAGCTGCGTGGTAAACGCTTTCGTCGACGCCACGCCGATTTCCGTGCCCGCTTTGGTCATCAGCGCCAGATCGGATTCACGCACCAGCGAAGAACCGGCTACGTTACACACGGCCAGAGAACCGAGATAACCCAGCTCTTTGGACAGGCGCAGTGCAGCCAGCGTGTCGGCGGTTTCACCGGACTGAGACAGGGTGATGATCAGGCTGCCAGGACGAACGGCAGATTTGCGATAACGGAATTCCGACGCAATCTCGACATCACACGGCATACCGGCCAGTGATTCGAACCAGTAACGCGCCACCATACCGGAGTTGTATGACGTGCCGCAGGCAATGATCTGAACATGCTGAACGCGGGAGAGGATTTCATCCGCCTTTTCGCCCAGTTCGCTCAGATTCACTTCACCGTGGCTGAAACGTCCTTCCAGCGTGTTTTTAATCGCCAGCGGCTGTTCGTAAATCTCTTTTTGCATGTAGTGGCGGTAAGCGCCTTTGTCACCGGCGTCGTACTGCACTTTGGATTCGATTTCGGCACGTTCTACAGCATGACCATTTTTGTCATAGACACTGACGGAGCGGCGCTTAACTTCAGCCACATCACCTTCTTCCAGGAACAGGAAGCGGCGGGTCACAGGCAACAGCGCCAGCTGATCGGAGGCAATGAAGTTTTCACCTACGCCACGGCCAATCACCAGCGGGCTGCCGGAACGGGCTGCGACCAGAACGGACGGATCACGTCGGTCCATCACCACAGTGCCATAAGCGCCGCGCAGCTGAGGGATCACGCGCTGAACGACTTCCAGCAGTGTGCCGCCCTGAAGTTGTTCCCAATGCACCAGATGCGCAATCACTTCGGTATCCGTTTCGGAATCAAAACGGTAACCACGTTCAATCAGTAATTCACGCAAAGGTTCGTGGTTTTCGATAATGCCGTTGTGCACTACCGCAATGTAATCAGACACATGCGGGTGTGCGTTCGCTTCAGAAGGTTCACCGTGCGTTGCCCAGCGGGTATGTGCAATACCGGTACCGCCGTGCAAAGGATGTTGATCCAGAGCCTCAGCCAGCATCTGGACTTTTCCCAGACGACGCAGGCGCCCCATTTTCCCGTCGGTATCAATGACAGCCAGACCGGCTGAGTCATAACCGCGGTATTCCAGACGGCGTAAACCTTCCAACAAAATTTCAGCAATATCGCGTTGCGCTACAGCGCCTACAATTCCACACATCAGTTTTATTCCTATAGAAGGTCTTTCGGGACCTTTTTTGATGCCTGACCTGATTTATCCACACGCCCCGTTTTCCGGTGTACGTGCGGTTCCCCGAGCCTTGTAGAGAGTTGGGGATTATTATGTTTTGGACTGAGTTTCGACGACAAAACCCAGACCAAAACACAATGCAATAAACAAACATCAGGCGCAGAAAACTGCGCCTGAATACGTAAACTTCAGAATAGCTTACTTTTTCTTCACCGGTTTTTGCCAATCAGGTTTATGTACCTGCGGCACACGGCTTAGCAACAAGCCGTTATCCGGCACATCGCGCGTCACAGTTGTTCCGGCAGCGATGGTGACGTTATTGCCCACGGTGACCGGCGCAATCAGCTGGGTATCCGATCCGACAAAGACGTCATTGCCGATAATCGTTTTGCTTTTGTTCACGCCGTCATAGTTGCAGGTAATCGTCCCCGCACCGATATTCACGTTGTCGCCAATTTCAGCGTCGCCAAGATAGGAAAGATGTCCTGCTTTCGAACCTTTCCCCAAGCGCGCTTTTTTGATTTCGACGAAGTTACCCACATGAGCGCCTTCAGCCAGTTCGGCACCCGGACGCAGACGCGCGAAAGGTCCGACTGTACACCCGCTTTCCAGCACCGCATCTTCGAATACACTGTAAGGGCTGACTTCGCAGTCATCGCCGATCACGCAGTTTTTCAGTACGCAGCCCGCGCCGATTTTCACGCGATCGCCCAGTTTTACGTGGCCGTCGATAATGACGTTGGTGTCGATCAGCACATCAATCCCATGAGACAACTCGCCACGGAGATCAAAGCGCGCCGGATCCATCAGCATTACGCCTTCCAGAAGCAGACGTTCGGCCTGTTCGGTCTGATATACGCGCTCAAGACGGGAAAGCTGCAGGCGGTTATTCACGCCATCCACTTCGCTGTTTCTCGCCGGATGAACAGTGGCGATCAGATTGCCTTCCGCATGTGCCATCGCGATGATGTCGGTAATGTAATATTCGCCCTGCGCGTTGTTGTTGTTCAACTGACCGAGCCAGCGCTTGAACGATGCACCGTTGGCCACCAGAATACCGGTGTTAATTTCCTGGATTTTAAGCTGCTCAGCATTCGCATCTTTCTGCTCAATGATGCCGGTCACAATGCCATTTTCGCGCACGATGCGGCCATAGCCGGTTGGATTATCCAGCACGACGGTCAGCAAACCGATACCACCTTCAGGCTTAGCTTTCAGCAACTTATCCAGCGTTTCAACCGAAATCAGCGGGACATCGCCGTAAAGCATCAGGACATCTTCGTCATCCGCAAAGAAAGGCGCAGCCTGTTGCATCGCATGCCCGGTACCCAGCTGCTCAGCCTGCAATACCCAGTTCAGTTCACTGCCAGCCAGCGTTTTCTTCAGTAAATCGCCACCGTGGCCATAGACCAGATGCACGTTTCTGGCACCCACTTGCGTGGCCGCATCAATGACGTGTTGAACCATTGGCTTACCCGCCAATGTATGAAGAACTTTAGGGAGGTTGGAATACATGCGTGTTCCCTTGCCCGCGGCAAGGATCACCACACTCAGTGCGCTGTTTGACATAGATGACCTGACAAATCCAATTTGAGTGACAAAAGTAACCCGTTATGTGACCGAATTACTACATATTTCGCGTCAAAAACCGCCTGCAAACCGCAGCCCGCAAGGGTTGAACACGATATAGACTATAACAAAAAATCTGAGGGTAATATGTCCATTAATCACCCAAGTATTCCACCAGATGCCCAAATTAACCTTGGGGAAAATGCTGAAAACACCCTTTTTTAAAGGTAAAAAAAAAGCGACCCGAAGGTCGCTTTTCTCAATGATGTTGTTACATCGCTTTTCTGGTCAGTTCGATAACGCGAAGTTTCGCGATCGCCTTAGCCAGTTCCGCTGACGCCTGAGCGTAATCAACGTCGCCGTGAGAACCACTAATGTGTTCTTCCGCTTTGCGCTTAGCTTCAAGCGCGCGCGCTTCGTCGAGGTCTTGCCCACGGATTGCAGTATCAGCCAACACGGTCGTTGCATTCGGCTGCACCTCAAGGATGCCACCGGAAAGATAGATATACTCTTCTTCACCGTGTTCTTTAACAATGCGCACCATGCCAGGCTTGATGGCGGTGAGCAGCGGAGCATGCCCCGGGAAAATACCCAGTTCGCCTTCGCTACCCGTCACCTGGATTTTCTGTACCATGCCGGCAAACATACGTTTTTCCGCACTGACAACATCCAGATGGTAAGCTTTTTCAGCCATGTCATCCTCTCTCACAACAAACTAGCGTTACAGTTTCTTGGCTTTTTCCACTGCTTCTTCAATGGTGCCAACCATGTAGAACGCTTGCTCTGGCAGGTGATCGTAGTCGCCGTCCATAATGCCTTTGAAACCACGAATGGTGTCTTTCAGCGATACGAACTTGCCCGGAGAACCGGTGAAGACTTCGGCCACGAAGAATGGCTGGGACAGGAAGCGTTCGATCTTACGCGCACGGGATACGGCCAGTTTGTCATCTTCTGACAACTCATCCATACCTAGGATCGCGATAATGTCTTTCAGTTCCTTGTAACGTTGCAGAATAGACTGCACGCCACGAGCCACATCATAGTGTTCCTGACCAACAACCAGTGGATCCAGCTGACGGCTGGTGGAATCCAGTGGGTCAACCGCCGGGTAGATACCCAGAGACGCGATCTGACGGCTCAGTACCACGGTTGCATCTAAGTGAGCAAAGGTGGTGGCTGGAGATGGGTCAGTCAAGTCATCCGCAGGGACGTAAACGGCCTGTACGGAGGTGATAGAACCACTTTTGGTAGAGGTGATACGTTCTTGCAGAGCGCCCATCTCTTCCGCCAGCGTTGGCTGATAACCTACCGCTGATGGCATACGGCCCAGAAGTGCAGACACTTCGGTACCTGCCAGGGTGTAACGGTAAATGTTGTCAACAAACAGCAGTACGTCACGACCTTCATCACGGAATTTCTCCGCCATGGTCAGACCGGTCAGTGCAACGCGCAGACGGTTACCTGGTGGCTCATTCATCTGACCATAGACCAGGGAAACTTTGTCGATAACGTTGGATTCGGTCATTTCGTGGTAGAAGTCGTTACCCTCACGAGTACGTTCACCCACACCTGCAAACACAGAATAACCGGAGTGCTCGATCGCGATGTTACGGATCAGCTCCATCATGTTTACAGTTTTACCTACACCCGCACCACCGAACAGACCGACTTTACCGCCCTTAGCGAACGGGCACATCAGGTCCATAACTTTGATACCGGTTTCCAGCAATTCCTGGGAGTTTGCCAGCTCTTCATAAGAAGGCGCAGCACGGTGAATTGCACGACGTTCTTCTTCGCCGATTTCACCTTTCATGTCGATTGGTTCACCCAATACGTTCATGATACGACCCAGTGTTGCAACACCCACCGGAACTTCAATTGGGTGTTCCAGGTTGTTCACTTTCAGACCGCGACGCAAGCCATCTGATGTACCCATTGCGATACAACGAACAACGCCGCCGCCTAACTGTTGCTGAACTTCCAGCACCAGCTTGGAGGTACCGTTTTCTACCTCAAGAGCATGGTACACGTTCGGTACCGCATCCTGAGGGAACTCGACGTCCACCACGGCGCCGATTACCTGGATAATCTTTCCAGTAGCCATCTTGAATCCTCTACGTAATTCGTAAACCTAGCTTAAACCGCGGAGGCTCCCCCGACGATCTCGGTGAGTTCCTGAGTGATGCTGGCCTGACGAGCTTTGTTGTATACCAACTGCAGCTCTTTGATCAGGCTGCCGCCGTTATCGGTTGCGGCTTTCATCGCTACCATTCGCGCGGCCTGTTCGCTGGCCAGGTTTTCTACGACGCCCTGATAAACCTGAGATTCCACATAGCGGCGCAGGAGGGTATCCAGCAGTGCTTTAGGGTCCGGCTCATACAGGTAATCCCAGGATTTCTTCGCCAGTTCGCCGTCTTCTGCCGGTGGCAGAGGCAACAACTGAACGATGCGTGGTTCCTGAGACATGGTATTGACGAATTTGTTGCTAACAACGCATAACTTGTCTAAACGACCTTCGTCGAAAGCTTGCAACATCACTTTCACCGGTCCGATCAGCTCTGACAGGGAAGGGTTATCCCCCATGCCAGTCACCTGAGCAACAACGTTGCCCCCAACGGATCCGAAGAAAGAAGCTGCTTTGGAACCGATCAGGGCTAAGTCAACCTCAACGCCTTTCGCGGACCAATCTTTCATCTCTGTGAGCAGTTTTTTGAACAAGTTAATGTTCAGACCACCACAAAGACCACGGTCAGTAGACACCACCAGATACCCGACGCGTTTAACTTCACGTTCATCCAGGTAAGGGTGCTTGTATTCCAGATTCCCGAGCGCGAGGTGACCAATCACTTCACGAATGGTTTCTGCATAAGGACGGCTGGCCGCCATGCGATCCTGCGTTTTACGCATTTTGGAGGCGGCGACCATTTCCATCGCTTTAGTGATCTTTTGCGTGTTCTGCACGCTGCCGATCTTACTACGTATCTCTTTTCCGCCGGCCATCTCTGCTTCTCCTCATGACCAAACGGCCTGCTGCTTATCTGCTAAAAGCAGGGCAGCAGGGCCGTTTAGTATTACCAGGACTGGGTTGCTTTGAAGGTATCGAGGATATTTTTGAATTTACCCTCGATCTCATCGTTATACGCACCAGTTTGGTTGATTTGCTGCAGAAGCTCGCCGTGCTCACGGTCGGCGTAAGCCAACAGTGCCGCTTCGAAGCTACCGACTTTAGACAATTCAACGTCTTCCAGGTAACCACGTTCTGCTGCGAAGATGATCAGAGACTGCGCAACGATAGACATCGGAGCGTATTGTTTCTGTTTCAGCAGCTCGGTCACTTTCTGACCATGGTTCAGCTGTTTACGCGTTGCTTCGTCCAGATCTGATGCGAACTGCGAGAACGCAGCCAGTTCACGATACTGTGCCAGTGCGGTACGAATACCACCGGACAGTTTTTTCATGATCTTAGTCTGAGCAGCACCACCAACACGGGATACCGAAATACCCGGGTTAACCGCAGGACGAATACCGGCGTTGAACAGGTTTGATTCCAGGAAGATCTGACCATCGGTAATCGAAATTACGTTAGTCGGAACGAACGCGGAAACGTCGCCTGCTTGCGTTTCAATGATTGGAAGCGCAGTCAGGGAACCGGTTTTGCCTTTCACTTCACCCTTGGTGAATGCTTCAACGTAATCGGCGTTTACACGCGCAGCACGTTCCAGCAGACGGGAGTGGAGATAGAAAACGTCGCCTGGGTAAGCTTCACGACCTGGTGGACGACGAAGCAACAGGGAAATCTGACGGTAAGCAACAGCCTGTTTAGACAGGTCATCATAAACGATCAGTGCGTCTTCGCCGCGGTCACGGAAGTATTCACCCATTGCGCAACCGGAGTACGGTGCCAGGTATTGCAGTGCAGCAGATTCTGATGCAGTTGCAACAACAACGATGGTGTTTGCCAGTGCGCCGTGCTCTTCCAGTTTACGAACCACGTTAGAAATGGTGGACGCTTTCTGGCCGATAGCCACATAGATACATTTGATGCCGGAATCACGCTGGTTGATGATCGCATCAATAGCCAGAGCAGTTTTACCGGTTTGACGGTCACCGATGACCAGTTCACGCTGACCACGACCGATTGGGATCATGGCGTCAACGGACTTATAACCTGTCTGCACAGGCTGGTCTACGGATTGGCGTTCGATAACGCCCGGTGCGATTGCTTCAACAGCTGAGAAGCCGTCGTGCTCTACCGGACCTTTACCGTCAATTGGCGCACCCAGGGTGTTAACAACGCGGCCCAGCAGGCCACGGCCTACTGGAACTTCCAGGATACGACCCGTACATTTTACTTTCATACCTTCGGCGAGGTCAGCGTAAGGGCCCATTACAACGGCACCTACAGAGTCGCGCTCCAGGTTCAGGGCGATAGCGTAGCGGTTACCCGGCAGCGCAATCATTTCGCCTTGCATGACATCGGCCAGGCCGTGCACGCGGATGATCCCGTCACTGACGGAAACGATAGTACCTTCATTGTGAGCTTCGCTCACTACATTGAACTGAGCAATGCGCTGCTTTATCAGTTCGCTGATTTCGGTGGAATTCAGTTGCATGCTCCAGTCCCCTTAAGACTGCAAGACGTCTGCCAGGCGTTCAAGACGACTGCGAACGCTGCCATCAATCACCATATCACCTGCACGGATAATGACACCGGCAAGAACAGACTTGTCAATTTTGCAATTCAGCTTAACTTTGCGAGACAGACGTTTTTCCATCGCAGCAGCAATTTTTGCCTGCTGTTCTTCCGTCAGTGGATTTGCTGAGGTCACATCAACTTCAGCAATCGCCTCCAGTGAGGCACGCAGTTCGATGAACTGCTGCAACACTTCAGGAAGAACGCGTAAACGTCCATTTTCGGCCATTACCTTAATCAGGTTCTGGCCTGCGTTGTCGAGTTGTTCACCACATACGGCAATAAACGTTTTAGACAAAGTTTCTGGCGCGCTAGCACCGGAAAGCAGTTCTTCAATCTGTTCATTGCGCGTGACTTCAGCCGTGAACGCTAACATGGACTGCCAGCGATCTAAGCTTTGGTGCTCAACGGCAAAGTCAAAAGCTGCTTTGGCGTAGGGGCGAGCTACAGTTACAAATTCAGACATCAGCCCCTCCCTCCTTACAGTTCAGCGACCAGTTTATCAACGATGTCGCTGTTAGCAGCTTCATCCACGGAACGTTCGATGATCTTCTCGGCGCCAGCAATGGCCAAAATCCCGACCTGTTTACGCAACTCTTCACGGGCGCGTTGGCGTTCGGCGTCAATCTCTGCCTTAGCTTGCGCTACGATCTTGTTACGTTCCTGCTCGGCTTCGGTCTTCGCTTCGTCGACGATCTGTGCTTTACGCTTGTTCGCCTGGTCGATGATTACCTGAGCTTCAGCTTTGGCTTTCTTCAGTTGGTCGGTCGCATCGGCTTGCGCTAAATCCAGTTCTTTTTTTGCACGTTCTGCAGAAGATAAACCTTCAGAAATTTCTTTCTGACGTTTTTCGATGGCAGCCATAATTGGCGGCCATACGTACTTCATACAGAACACGACAAACAGGACAAACGCGATAGCCTGGCCGAGGATTGTTGCGTTAAGATTCACAGCACAATGCCTCTTTTAAAGTGAAATATTTGATGTAGTTCGTTTAACGCTGAGCGAACTCAGTGTTAGGCGACAGCAAACATCACGTACAGACCCAGACCAACAGCAATCATTGGGATTGCATCGACCAGACCCATAACGATAAAGAACTGTGTACGCAACAGAGGGATCAGGTCAGGCTGACGTGCAGCACCTTCCAAAAATTTACCACCCAAGATGCCGATACCGATCGCAGCACCGATTGCCGCCAGGCCCATCATCACAGCGGCAGCCATGTACAGCAGATCCATACTCAGGTTTTCCATGACAGTCTCCAGTTTGTTTCAGTTAAAACGCAGTAGTGTTGAAAGAAAATCAGTGTTTTTCAGATGCCATCGAGAGATAGACAATCGTCAGAACCATGAAAATAAAGGCTTGTAGCGTAATGATCAGGATGTGGAAAATGGCCCAAGGCACATTCAGGATCCACTGTGACCACCACGGCAACAGGCCAGCAATAAGGATGAAGATCAACTCACCCGCATACATATTGCCAAACAGTCGCAGACCCAGTGAAACTGGTTTAGACAGCAGGCTGACACCTTCAAGAATCAGGTTAATCGGAATGAAAACCGGATGATTGAATGGCTGCATTGTCAGTTCTTTAATGAAACCGCCAAAGCCTTTCATCTTAATGCTATAGAAAAGAATCAGAATGAATACGCCAAGCGCCATGGATAACGTAATGTTCACGTCAGCCGTAGGAACCACACGCAGCGCTGGCAGACCAAGGACTCTCTCACCGATAGTCGGCAGCAAATCGATTGGCAGCAAATCCATCAGGTTCATCATAAACACCCAGACGAAGACGGTCAGCGCGAGAGGTGCAATCACTTTGCTTTTGCCGTGATACATGTCACGCACGCTGCTGTCGACGAAAGCAACGACCAGTTCGACTGCAGTTTGCAGCTTACCCGGGACACCGCTGGTGGCGTTTTTGGCTACGCGATGGAAGATAACCAGAAAGAGTACTCCGAGGAACACGGAGAAAAACATCGAATCGATGTTAATCGACCAGAATCCCGTCCCGATCTGAAGCTGGGTCAGATGGTGACTGATATACTCTTGTGGAGTAGAGATTTCTCCTGATGCAGACATGATGCCTCTTACCCTTTAGTAGTTAAGTACGGTAACTGTTAATGACGGCCGGTGCCAAAATCTGAGTCATCAACACCGATAAATAGGCCAACCCCAACGGGGCAAAAACCGCCTTAAACAGGCCAAGTGCGACAATCATTAAGATCACCGTAACCAGAACCTTCAGCGCTTCCCCGATAGCAAAGGACCAGGCAACCCGTCCAGAGACCGTTGTTTGCGCCTGGTGGCGCCATGCAAACAGCATAAACAGTACATTTGGCACCCAGGCGGCCAAACCACCCATAAGGGCCGATGTGGTCCATTCCAGGCTTTTAAAGCCAAATACAGCGCTGAGCAGAACAAAGGTCAATAACTGCAGTATTAACAGCTTTCTGGCAACCTTCACACTATTGGCACTGTGTAAAATACCGGATACAGACATGACGTTTGTTCTCTCCGTATCAAGTACCTAGCTGGAGGTATTCTGAAGGCCGTATATCACTGCCTTTACTGTTTTGAGTCAAGCAGCAAAAACCGAGCAAATTATACGGGGCACTGGAACGAATTCAATGGATAAGTAGCGAAAAGGTGAACAATTATTTAAATTTTCCGCTTCATCACTATTTTGACCACCAAACTATAGCTGAATTTGTCCTTTTTACTTTGCTTCGGTTATTTCATCACCTGACAAAGAAGCGTGCACTGGATCACATAATTAACCCAGACCTCTTTATATACCTTGCGCTGTTTGAATGTCTTTAGCTAATCAGGCCTTTTAAAATATATAAAAATCAGCACGTTAAGAATTCTATGTTTGATAATCAATCTTATTTAAAAATAGGCACGATTTATTGATACAACAACCCAACAAATAACAACATTTTCATTACAAGTTGAATATCAGCAGGTTGACGATTGTTCAATTTCAAAAGTGACTATTACGTCCCGGATTAAAATAAAAACATCACTGAAATGCTATCAGTGTGTAAAAAATCAGTAATTGAGAGGCCGGTGACGCCATTTAATTAGCCTGCTCATTTTAACTCTGATAACACATACGTTTTTTAAGGATTATTTGATAAAACTCAACTTTAGTTTGCAGTCAGAATTACCAGATGACGTTCTCCGTCAAGTTCCGGAACCTGCAATTTTATGACGTTTTCCAGAGTGATACCTTGCGGCAGTGCGTTCAGCTCATCATCCGGCTGCACGCCTTTGAGAGCATAAAAACGCCCCTGCCCTTTCTGAGGCAGATGGTGGCACCATGACAACATGTCCTGCAAGGAAGCAAATGCCCGGCTGATCACGCCATCAAATGGTGGCGCTGGCTCAAACTCTTCAACGCGGCTTTGCACTGGCTCAATGTTCTTCAGACCCAGCTCATGCTGAACCTGACGCAGGAAGCGTACGCGCTTACCCAGGCTGTCCAGCAGCGTGAAATGTGAATCAGGGCGGACAATAGCGAGCGGAATGCCCGGCAGGCCCGGTCCCGTTCCCACATCAATGAAACGGCTGCCTTGCAAATGCTCGTTCACCACAATGCTGTCCATAATATGGCGCACCAGCATTTGCATCGGATCACGTACAGAAGTCAGGTTGTAAGCCTTGTTCCACTTATGCAGCAGCTCGACATAGCCAATCAGTTGATGTTTTTGCTGATCGGGTAACGCTATTCCTGCCGCAGCAAGCAGCGAGTCCAGTTTCTTTTGCACAGTGAAATCCTCAGACAGAGTCGATTTGCCGGGAACAACCCGGTTTAGAAATGATAAAACAGCCATAAAAGTGGGAAAAGCAAGAATTGACCGCTCTTCAAATTTAAAGAGCGGTCAGTAAAGATGTGATTCAGGCACTGCGGCGCAGTAAGCCCTGTTTTTTAAGCCAGATCAGCAAAATGGAAATCGCAGCCGGTGTAATGCCGGAAATCCGTGATGCCTGACCAATGGAGGTCGGCTTGTGATCGTTAAGCTTGGCGATCACTTCATTCGAAAGACCATTCACCTGGCGATAATCAAGATCTATTGGCAACACAGTGTTTTCGTTGCGCTGCTGTTTTTCGATCTCTTCCTGCTGACGGGCGATATAGCCTTCGTACTTAATCTGAATCTCAACCTGTTCTGCCGCCTGGACGTCAGGAACTGCCGGGGAAAACGGAGAGAGACGCGTGATCAGCTCATACGTCATTTCAGGACGACGCAGCAGCTCTTCCGCACTGGCTTCTTTCGAAAGCGGAGCAGAAAGATGTGCGTTGATTTCGTCAACCTGCGCATGATGCGGGTTCACCCAAATGCCACGCAGGCGCTGACGTTCCTGTTCTATCATTTCCAGTTTTTCGTTAAAACGCGCCCAGCGTGCATCATCAACCAGACCTAATTCACGGCCTTTTTCAGTCAGGCGTAAATCAGCATTATCTTCCCGCAGCATCAGGCGGTACTCGGCACGAGAGGTAAACATGCGGTACGGTTCTTTGGTGCCCAGCGTACACAGGTCATCAACCAACACACCGAGATACGCCTGATCGCGACGTGGGGCCCAGCCTTCCTGCTCGGTGGCGCAACGGGCTGCGTTCATCCCCGCCAGCAAGCCCTGTGCAGCAGCTTCTTCGTAACCGGTGGTGCCGTTGATCTGTCCAGCAAAGAACAGACCAGCGATAAATTTACTTTCCAGCGTCGGTTTTAGATCACGTGGATCGAAGAAGTCGTATTCAATAGCGTAGCCTGGACGAACGATGACCGCATTTTCCATCCCCTGCATTGAGCGGACGATTTGCATCTGTACATCGAATGGCAGGCTGGTCGAAATCCCGTTCGGATAAACTTCATTGCTGGTCAGGCCTTCCGGTTCGAGGAAGATCTGATGAGAATTGCGATCGGCAAAACGCATGACTTTATCTTCGATCGACGGGCAGTAGCGCGGGCCGATCCCTTCGATGATCCCCGCATACATCGGGCTGCGATCCAGATTATTACGGATCACGTCATGGGTTTTTTCATTGGTATAGGTCATATAACACGGGATCTGGCGCGGATGTTGCGACACATTCCCCATGAACGAGAATACCGGCGCCGGATTATCGCCATGTTGCTGTGAAAGAACGCTGAAATCAATGGAACGTGCATCAATACGCGGTGGTGTCCCCGTTTTCAGGCGGTTGACGCGTAATGGCAATTCACGCAGACGCTGTGACAAAGAGATCGCAGGAGGATCCCCTGCACGGCCGCCGCTGTAGTTCTCCAGACCAATGTGGATCTTCCCGTCAAGGAAAGTACCGACGGTCAGCACAACGGCTTTAGCGCGGAATTTAAGGCCCATTTTGGTCACAGCACCCACGACACGATCGTTTTCGACGATCAGGTCTTCAACAGGTTGCTGGAAGATCATCAGGTTTGGCTGATTTTCTAACGCAGTACGGACCGCCTGGCGGTAAAGCACGCGGTCTGCCTGAGCACGGGTTGCCCTTACGGCAGGACCTTTGCTTGCGTTTAGTATCCTAAACTGAATGCCCGCATGATCGATGGCAGTGGCCATCAGTCCGCCCAGTGCGTCCACTTCTTTAACCAGATGTCCCTTCCCGATCCCGCCAATCGCCGGGTTACACGACATCTGTCCCAGCGTGTCGATATTGTGGGTTAATAATAAGGTCTGACGTCCCATGCGGGCAGAAGCCATGGCGGCTTCAGTACCTGCATGACCACCACCTATGATGATGACGTCAAATTGATCCGGATAAAACATGCGACTGCACCTCAGCGTTCAAGCGAACTTTCTTTGTATGGCGTTGGGAGGAGGGATTCTACTCAAGTTTAGAGGTTCCACAAGTCCCCGGGGATCTTCACTAATTAAAAGAAGATCTTTTTTATTTAAAGATCTCTTATTAATACTTCTATTAGGATCGCGATCCTCTGTGCATAAGTCATTTTTGTTTATGAAGATCAGTATGCTAAGAAGGATCGAATGCTGTGAATGATCGGTGATCCTGGACAGTATAAGCTGGGATCAGAAGTGAGAGTTATACACAGCATGAAAAGCGTACAGGAGTTGTTAGAGGGATAACTACGGGTTTTACCCTGCTTTTAAGCATACTTATCCACATCTGATCGCCTGAAATTTACACTTATTTGATCAAATTAATCCAGTTGATCACCCAAACCTCGGCCGGATCCTCAGGAATTTCGTGTTGAGTCACGTCGATCTCAAGACGATCACCGATCCGTTTTGCCCCTAATGACGTCAGTTTTTGATCCAAAGCGCCGATCGCACCACAGAAAGTGTCATATTCGCTGCTGCCTAAACCTAAAGCACCAAAACGCACTTTGGACAGATCGGGTTGCTGATCTTCCAGCTGTTCCATAAAGGGCTGCAAATTGTCAGGCAGTTCACCCGCACCGTGTGTTGAACACACCATTAGCCAGATCCCGTCCTGCGGGACTTCATACAGCTCCGGGCCATGAAACATCTCGGTCGAAAAACCGGCTTCTTCCAGTTTCTCTGCCACGTGTTCTGCCACATATTCGGCGCTGCCAAGCGTACTGCCACTGATCAGGGTAATGTCTGCCATTTTGCTCTCACCCGGGAAAAGGAGGCTATTGTACGCTGTGAATGAGCTGGGATCTACCTGTGGATAATAGGGGTATAGAAATGGAGACTCAGGGTTGGATAGTCCGTGTGATGGGGTTCTGCAGGGAAATCAGAGTCTCCGTAGACTGGATCTCGTCAATGGTCTGGATCTTGTTGATAAGTACGTGCTGGAGGGAATCAATGGAGCGGCACATGATCTTAATGAAGATGCTGTAATGTCCGGTGGTGTAATAGGCTTCCACCACTTCTTCTATACTCTCGAGCTTTTTCAGCGCAGACGGATAATCCTTGGCACTTTTGAGAATGATGCCGATAAAGCAGCAAACGTCATAACCCAGCTGCTTAGGATTCACGGTGATATGTGCGCCGGTAATGATGCCTGCCTGCTTCATCTTCTCGACGCGTACGTGAATGGTTCCCGGGCTGACGGTAAACACTTTAGCCAGCTCAGCGTAAGGTGTGCGGGCATTTTCCATCAACGCGTTCAGAATCCCGCGATCCAGCTCGTCGAGCTGATAGATTTCAGTCATGGTTATCTTTCTCTTTAAGCTTAATTTCTCTGCCAGCGTCGCTGAACGCGGCTTTTAACGCCGGTATCAAAGCGCCAGATATGATCGAATATGCGCAGAATTCCGGGCTTTCCGTAGTGTGACATTGCCAGCGCGTGGAAGCGGTGCTGCTTTTCCCGTTGCAGCAATTTTACTTTTCTTTGCACCTCATCGGGTAAGCGCTGGGCGATAAAATCAGAGATGACGACCGCATCTGCGTCGTGCCATTGCGGAGAGGCCAGTTTGTCCAGCGTGGCATTCAGGCAGGCAGCCAGATCAGTACCGCCGCGGAAATGTTGCCCGAGAAAGCGTAACGCCTGATCCAGCCCGCCGGCAGAAGTCAGTTCGTAATGGATCACTTCGCTGGCAAACAGCATGATGTAACACTTACGGTTATCGGCAAGCGCTATTTTCAGCAGCGCCAGGCAGAACGCTTTCGCACATTGCTCATTGAAGCCGCCCATCGAACCTGACGTGTCCACGCAGACGACAAAAGGGCCACGCGGCTGTGGCTCCTGCTGCTGATAGACCACCGGACGCCTCACGACTTTTTCGCACCAGACGTCGCCTTGCAGCCGGTAGGTCATCAGACGTTTTTCCAGCAGACGCCGGTAAAATTCATATTCCAGTTCCGGAATTCCTAATGTGCCCAGCTCGGTGGGCATCAGACGCAAAATATCATCGCTCTGATGAATGCCATTCACTTCTTCCGGCACCGTCGCCGGCTCGCGAACCATCAGCCGGTGCGTTTCCATTTTGGCATCTTCATGCGGGCTGGTTTTTACCGTCTGGCTGCGCCCGAGCTGTTCTGCCAGTTTCATCAGTTCCGGCTGCTGCTGGAGGAAAGCGCCAAAACGTGCCAGCGACTGGATATCGCCCCGAAGACGCTTTCCTTTACTCATGTCCCATAACCGGCCTGCGGCGGTATCGTTCTCTGCCAGTAAAGGAGACAACTCGCTGCTCAGTTCGAGGCGTTGTAACAATTCTTCCTGTAGCTGCTCCTGCTCCTGTTCCAGCAACTGATGATGAACGTTCACCGTCTGGAATGTCAGGTTCAGGCGCCAGCGCTGGAGGAATAAGGTCTGAAAACTGTTACCGGTCTGCGCCGTGCGGGAGGTTTCATTATTTTCCCGCAAGGTACGGGCTTCGGTCGCAAACGGGGAATTCAGCCGCGCCAGCTCATCAAGCAGGGATCCCAGCTCTGACTGAAACGTCACGGCATCAGTTTGCTGACAATGCTGATAGAGATAAAACTCTTTTGCCAGATCCGGGGGCACCGGGGTTTCGTGGATCCTCTGGCGCAGACGTAATTTCCATTCAGGAAGATCCCGGGTCAGTGCGCGCTTCAGCCTCGGAAACTTCTCGAAGAAAATCGCCAGGGCTGGCGCGGCCAGTAACCCGACGATCAGTTCCTCGATCAATTCTCCTTCGCTGATCGCCAGCAGAAGATCCAGAGATTCCAGTGTAAACACGATCAGTGACCGCTGAAGGTTTGTTGCTGGAGACGGAGCTGTTCAGAAACCTGCAACAGGCTGGCTTCAATCGTTGCCATCCACGTCGCGGGAACAAACAGGCAGTTCTGCTGCTGGCCGAACTCATGTCTTTGTTGAGCGAGTTTTGCGTTCAGGTCATTCAGCGTATTTTTCATTTCGTCCGGCACCGCGATGTGTTCATTACCCGGCAGCGTCAGCGGCGTACTTTGGCGGCTGACATCCAGCACCAGTAATTGCTGCTTATCATCGATTTCGGCATCAACCGTTTGAACAAAACCAATCCCGTTAAGTTTGGCTTTCAGAACGCCACCTTTATTTAGCCACTCTTCCAGAACGCTGCGTTCAAAAAGCAGATGCGTGACTTTAATCTCGTGCAGATGCAAAGGCGTTTGCAGCAACAGCGTCACTCCGCTGGCAACGAGCGCATCCGGCAGGCTGTATTGTGGCTTACGGCTAAAAATACCGGCTTTTTTGCTCAGCTTAATCGACTGGCGGGAGCTTTGTTGCTGTTGGTATTGCATCCATTGTTGGTTGAGCTGCTGGATTTTCATCAGCAAGGTTTGCTGCTGATAAGCCTGTTCGGTGATCAGTTGCTCGATTTGGGTTTGCAGCAGCTGATAGGTATTCAGGTCATGCCACAGACAATCTTTCAGAAGAATCAGATCTATCGGAGTAATAGTGTCCCGGCCGCTGAAGAAGGCGCAGGCCTGCAACAGGCGGAGTGCCTTTTTCCAGCGACGGTCAGAAACATAAGGCGCCGTGTCGAGTGCATCAAGGCGCTGGCGAAGCTGAAACACCAGTTCAAAGCAACTGTCTGAAAGATTGACTTTATCGATCTCCGGCTGCCATTGTTGGTATTCTTCATCGCTGATACTCAGGGATTCCGCCACCGGATTGGTGCTTTCATTATTACGGCTGGTCAGCAGTAAGCGGAAATTCTGCTTATCCTGCACTTTATCCAGCCACAGGCGAATCAGCATGCGGTCATACAGCGCTTCCAGACCGCCGTCGGCTTCCGGTAGTTCGTTAGACGCACTGACCAGCAGACGCATCGGAATAGGGTCTTCGCGTTCGCCATTCCGGAAACGACGTTCGTTGATGGCGGTAAGCAACGTATTAAGGATGGCCGGTCCTGCTTTCCAGATTTCATCCAGGAAAACAATTTCCGCTTCCGGCAGATAACCTTCAGTCAGACGCAGATAACGGCCTTCATCTTTCAGGGCCTGAATCGACAGCGGACCAAAGACTTCTTCCGGCGTGGAAAAGCGCGTCATAAGATATTCAAAAGCGCGTGCGTGACGGAAAGCAAATTTCAGACGGCGGGCAATCAGACTTTTTGCAATACCCGGCGGGCCAAGCAGAAAAACGCTCTCCCCGCA
Organism: Rahnella sp. ChDrAdgB13; assembly: GCF_017655185.1. Classification (NCBI taxonomy): domain Bacteria; kingdom Pseudomonadati; phylum Pseudomonadota; class Gammaproteobacteria; order Enterobacterales; family Yersiniaceae; genus Rahnella; species Rahnella sp. ChDrAdgB13. The sequence goes on from NZ_JAEMGT010000005.1 coordinate 49,165, forward strand.
CAGGGCCGCCAGCAGGCACAGGCGTATGGCATCTTGCCTCTCGTACAGGCCATGTTCTAATGCGTTAGCAAGACGGGCTATCCGTTCTGCCAGAAGGGGGGATTGCGCCATACTGTCTCTTCCGGTTTCCATTTAGTTGTTGAATAGTGTACTGGCTTATGACGATATGCCACGTTTATTTTTAACGCTATAGCTTGTTGATTAGTAAAAATTTTCTATTATCAGAATTGTGACCGCGTTCATCTGAATGGCGGTTTAGCTGCACATTTAAGGGTAGGCAATCTGATTTATTCGTGCATACTGTGCGCCTTTTAGTGGGCATCATAAGACTGAGCGCACGCATCGCTTACGGATGTTCGAGCAAAAAAGAAACGAAATATGAGCACTGAACATAAACGGTCACTCCCAGCAGTAACCCTGGCCGCCATTGGTGTGGTCTATGGCGACATTGGTACCAGTCCTCTCTATACCTTAAGAGAGTGCTTTTCTGGTCACTATGGTTTCAACGTTGAACCCAGCGTCGTTTTTGGTTTTCTCTCTCTGATTTTCTGGATGTTAATCCTCATTGTTTCGCTCAAATACCTCACTTATGTGATGCGGGCAGACAACGCAGGTGAAGGCGGTATTCTTACGCTGATGTCTCTGGCGGGCAGAAATACGTCGGCACGTACCACCGCCGTTCTGGTCATTCTCGGCCTGATCGGGGGAAGTTTCTTCTATGGTGAAGTGGTGATCACGCCGGCTATTTCCGTTCTTTCCGCGATGGAAGGTCTTGAAATCGCAGCACCTTCACTCGATCCCTATATTGTCCCTCTTTCTATTACTGTCCTGACGTTGCTTTTCGTTATTCAGAAGCACGGTACCGGCATCGTGGGCAAACTTTTTGCGCCAGTCATGTTGCTGTGGTTCCTGACGCTGGCGGTGCTCGGTGTGAACAGCATCATGCAGAACCCGGAAGTGCTGCGCGCCATGAACCCGATGTGGGCGGTTAACTTCTTTATCGAGCACAAGTCGTTTTCCTTCCTGGCACTCGGCGCGGTCGTTCTGTCGATTACCGGTGTGGAAGCGCTGTATGCCGATATGGGCCACTTCGGGAAATTCCCTATCCGTCTGGCCTGGTTCACCGTCGTGCTGCCTTCTCTGGTGCTGAACTATTTCGGTCAGGGCGCGTTGCTGCTGAAAAACCCGGAGTCGATCAAAAACCCGTTCTTTCTGCTTGCACCTGACTGGGCGCTGATTCCTTTACTGATTCTGGCGACGCTGGCAACCATTATCGCGTCCCAGGCCGTTATCTCCGGTGTGTTCTCCCTGACCCGTCAGGCTGTGCGTCTGGGCTATTTGCCGCCGATGCGTATTATCCACACCTCAGAAATGGAAGCGGGTCAGATCTACATCCCTGCGATTAACTGGCTGCTGTATTTCGCGGTGGTTATCGTGATCGCCAGCTTCGAGCATTCGAGCAATCTGGCGGCGGCGTACGGTATCGCCGTGACCGGTACGATGGTGCTGACCAGTATTCTTTCCTGCACGGTGGCGCTCAAAAACTGGCACTGGAAACCGTTTCTGGTTGGGATTTTGTTGATCGGTCTGCTGTTTATGGATATCCCGCTGTTTGCCGCGAACGCCACAAAACTGTTCTCCGGCGGCTGGTTGCCGCTGACGCTCGGCCTGTGCATGTTTATCGTCATGACCACCTGGAAAAGCGAGCGCTTCCGCCTTATGCGCCGCATGAACGAACACGGCAATTCTCTGGAAGCGATGATCGCGTCCCTGGAAAAATCCCCGCCGGTTCGTGTTCCGGGCACGGCGGTATATATGTCGCGCGCCATCAACGTGATCCCGTTTGCGCTGCTGCATAACCTCAAACACAACAAAGTGTTGCATGAGCGTGTTGTCCTGCTGACGTTGCGAACGGAAGATGCGCCTTATGTGCATAACGTCCGGCGCGTCACCATTGAGCAGCTTTCGCCGACATTCTGGCGCGTGGTGGCGAGTTATGGATTTAAAGAAACGCCGAATGTGGAAGAAGTCTTCCACCGCTGTGGTCTGGAAGGATTGCCGTGCCGGATGATGGAAACCTCGTTCTTTATGTCGCACGAATCGCTGATCCTGACCAAGCGCCCGTGGTATCTCTACTTCCGTGGCAAACTCTTTATGGCGCTTAGCCGTAACGCATTGCGTGCACCGGATCAGTTTGAAATTCCGCCGAACCGCGTGATCGAACTCGGTACACAGGTAGAAATTTAACGCTTTTTTCTGCCGCTCACAGGGTGCCTTCGGGTGCCCTGTTTTATTTCTTCACCCCCTTTAATAATCACCAAACTCAAATTTCTGCGTGGTTTCTGAATCATTCAGCGAAACGTTTCGACGCTGATCACAATTCCATCACATCTTCGTTGCCTTGCCCGCTGAGTCTCATAAACTCATCCGTGAGCGAAACGTTTCGCTGTAGGAGTACACAATGAAGAAGTCACCGCTGTTAAATGCCGAAATCTCAAATGTTATTGCCCGGTTAGGTCACACCGATCAGCTGGTTATTGGCGATGCCGGACTTCCGGTGCCAGCAGCTTGCCAACGCATCGATCTGGCGCTAACTCAGGGAGTGCCCACCTTTTTACAAGTCTTAGAGGTAGTGACACACGAGATGCAGGTTGAGCGGGCTATCCTCGCAGAGGAAATCCTCACTAAAAATCCTCAACTCCATGAAGCGTTACTCGCCCGATTGACACAACTCGAACAACACCAGGGAAACACCATTGCTTTGGATTACGTCAGTCATGAGGCATTCAAAGCGCAAAGCGAAAAAAGTCGGGCTGTGATCCGCAGCGGGGAATGTTCGCCCTACGCGAACATTATTCTGTGTGCCGGCGTAACCTTCTGAGGTCTTTATGCAACCTTTGCTGCAACTGACAGGCATTGATAAAGCCTTTCCCGGCGTGAAAGCACTCTCCGGCGCGGCGCTCAGCGTCTATCCGGGACGTGTGATGGCGCTGGTGGGAGAAAACGGCGCGGGCAAGTCCACCATGATGAAAGTGCTGACCGGCATCTACCAGAAAGATGCCGGCTCAGTACATTTTCTCGGTAAGGAAGCGGCGTTTAATGGCCCGAAAGCTTCTCAGGAAGCCGGAATTGGCATCATCCATCAGGAATTGAACCTGATCCCACAGCTGACCATCGCTGAAAACATCTTTCTGGGCCGGGAGTTTGTGAACGGTTTTGGCCGCATTAACTGGAAAAAGATGTATGCCGAAGCCGATAAACTGCTGGCACGCCTGAACTTGCGCTACAAAAGCAATCGTCTGGTGGGCGAATTATCAATTGGCGACCAGCAGATGGTCGAAATTGCCAAGGTGCTGAGCTTTGAGTCCAAAGTCATCATCATGGATGAACCGACGGATGCCCTGACCGACACCGAAACTGCCTCTTTATTTAGCGTGATCCGCGAGCTGAAAGCTGCGGGTTGTGGCGTGGTGTATATCTCTCACCGTATGAAAGAAATCTTCGAAATCTGTGATGACGTGACCGTATTCCGTGACGGTCAGTTTATCGCAGAGCGTCCGGTCAGTTCGCTGGAAGAAGACTCGCTGATTGAAATGATGGTCGGTCGCCGCCTCGAAGAACAGTATCCGCGTATTAATCATCAGCGCGGTGCGCTGCGTCTGCAGGTACGTGATGTCAGCGGGCCGGGTGTGGATAACGTCAGTTTTGATCTGCACAGCGGTGAAATTCTCGGGATTTCCGGTTTGATGGGCGCAGGCCGTACCGAATTGATGAAAATTCTCTACGGCGCGTTGCCGCGTAAAAGTGGCTATGTGTCGCTTGATGGGCGCGAAGTCGTCACCCATTCACCGCAGGACGGGCTGGCGAACGGCATCGTTTATATCTCTGAAGACCGTAAGCGTGATGGTTTAGTGCTGGGCATGTCTGTGAAAGAAAATATGTCGCTGACCGCTTTGCGTTATTTCAGCCACGGCGGCGGACGACTCAAACATGCGGAAGAACAGCAAGCCGTCGGCGACTTTATCCGCCTCTTCAATATTAAAACGCCATCAATGATGCAGACCATTGGCCTGCTTTCCGGGGGTAATCAGCAAAAAGTGGCGATTGCCCGCGGATTAATGACACGGCCAAAAGTCCTGATCCTGGACGAACCGACGCGCGGCGTTGACGTTGGTGCCAAAAAAGAGATTTACCAGCTTATAAACCAGTTCAAGCGCGAAGGGCTGAGCATCATTTTGGTTTCCTCAGAAATGCCGGAAGTGATCGGCATGAGTGACCGGATTTTGGTGATGCATGAAGGTCATTTAAGCGGTGAATTCCCGATAGAACAGGCTACACAAGAAGTGTTGATGGCAGCCGCTGTCGGCAAGCAATACGGCGTGACGCAGGAGTAATCAGATATGAGTTCTCAGACATTGCCAGCCAAAAAGCGCTGGATCAGTAAAGAGTGGTTGTTGGAGCAAAAGTCTCTGATTGCACTGCTGGTGTTGATTGCCGTGGTTTCTTCCATGAGCCCGAATTTCTTCACGCTCAATAACCTGTTTAACATCCTTCAGCAGACGTCGGTTAACGCCATTATGGCGGTCGGTATGACGCTGGTGATCCTCACTTCCGGCATTGATTTATCCGTCGGATCTCTGCTGGCGCTGACCGGCGCGGTGGCGGCTTCAATTGTCGGGCTGGAAGTGAATGCTTTAGTTGCAGTGGCGGGCGCGCTGGCGCTGGGTGCAGGTGTCGGCGCTGTCACGGGTTTGATTGTCGCTAAAGGCAAGGTGCAGGCGTTTATCGCCACGCTGGTCATGATGTTACTGCTGCGCGGTATCACGATGGTTTATACCAACGGCAGCCCGATCAGCACCGGTTTTAACGATGTGGCAGACGTATTCGGCTGGTTTGGTATCGGACGTCCGCTGGGCATTCCGACGCCGGTCTGGCTGATGGCCATCGTGTTTATTGCCGCCTGGTACATGCTCCATCACACACGCTTGGGGCGTTATATCTACGCGCTGGGCGGTAATGAATCCGCGACGCGTCTGTCAGGTATCAGCGTCGATAAAGTCAAAATTATCGTCTACTCCCTGTGCGGATTGCTGGCGGCTCTGGCCAGTATCATCGAAGTGGCGCGTCTGTCTTCTGCGCAGCCTAACGCAGGTACCGGTTACGAGCTGGATGCGATTGCCGCTGTGGTATTAGGGGGAACCAGCCTCTCTGGCGGGAAAGGACGTATTGTAGGCACCCTGATCGGTGCTTTGATCCTTGGCTTCCTGAATAACGGTTTGAACTTATTAGGTGTTTCTTCCTACTACCAGATGATCGTAAAAGCAGTCGTCATTCTGCTGGCGGTTCTGGTGGATAACAAAAGCAACAAATAAACTCTCCTACAGGACTTATGACCATGAATATGAAAAAACTGGCTGTCTGGGTTTCCGCCGCAGCGATCACCGCTTCTTTCAGTGCTAACGTTCTGGCGAAAGATACCATTGCGCTGGTCGTTTCTACTCTGAACAACCCGTTCTTCGTTTCTATGAAAGACGGCGCGCAAAAAGAAGCCGATAAACTGGGCTACAACCTGGTAGTGCTTGATTCTCAGAACAACCCGGCAAAAGAACTGGCGAACGTGCAAGACCTGACCGTTCGCGGCACCAAGCTGATGCTGATCAACCCGACGGATTCTGACGCGGTAGGTAACGCCGTAGCGATGGCCAACCAGGCTAAAATCCCGGTGATCACCCTTGACCGTCAGGCGACCAAGGGCGTTGTCGCCAGCCACGTGGCTTCTGATAACGCCTTTGGCGGCCAGATGGCCGGTGATTACATTGCTAAGAAACTGGGCGATAACGCGAAAGTTATCGAACTGGAAGGGATTGCCGGGACGTCTGTTGCCCGCGAACGTGGTAAAGGTTTCGCTCAGGCCGCTGAAAAACATCACTTCCAGATCCTGGCCAGCCAGCCTGCTGACTTCGACCGCACCAAAGGTCTGAACGTTATGCAAAACCTGCTGACTGCGCATCAGGACGTGCAGGCGGTCTTTGCTCAGAATGATGAAATGGCACTCGGCGCATTGCGTGCCTTGCAGACTGCCGGTAAAACTGACGTGCTGGTTGTCGGTTTCGACGGCACAGAAGACGGCATCAAAGCGGTCAACGGCGGCAAAATGGGCGCTACTGTGGCACAGCGTCCTGAACAAATCGGCGTAATCGGCGTCCAAACCGCAGACAAAGTGCTGAAAGGCGAAAAAGTTCCGGCGGTTATCCCTGTTGATTTGAAACTGGTTGCTCAGCCGTAATATTGACGCTGTATCTGCGCGCCTCCTTACGGGGGCGCTATTTAACTCAGGGAGCAACACGTGAAGACAGGCAAACTGGTGGTTCTCGGCAGTATCAATGCCGACCATATTTTGAATATCAACCATTTCCCACAACCGGGTGAAACCGTAATCGGTAAGCAATACACCGTGGCTTTCGGCGGCAAAGGTGCAAACCAGGCGGTCGCCGCCGGTCGCAGTGGCGCTGATATTTCATTTATTGCCTGTGTCGGTGATGACGATATTGGCGAGCGTGTTCGCAAGCAGCTGGCGAGTGACCACATTAATACGCAACCTATCGAAGCTATCAAAGAGACAACCACCGGCGTAGCGCTGATTTTTGTGAATGCGGAAGGTGAGAATGTCATTGGTATCGATGCGGGGGCAAACAAAGCCGTCACGCCTGACTATCTTGAGCGTTATAAACAAAACGTAATCGGCGCTTCAGCCTTGCTGATGCAGCTGGAATCTCCCCTAGAAACGGTGATTGCAGCGGCGAAGCTGGCTAAAGACAATGACACGCAGGTTATCCTTAATCCGGCACCGGCCTGTAAACTGCCTGATGAATTGCTGGCGCGGGTGGATATGATCACCCCTAACGAAACCGAAGCCGAAAAGCTGACGGGGATTAAAGTCGAAAATAACGATGACGCCACACGCGCCGCCCGCGTACTGCATGATAAAGGTATCGCGACGGTCATTATTACGATGGGAAGTAAAGGTGTTTGGCTTAGCCAAAACGGTGAAGGCAAGCAGGTTGCCGGGTTCCGCGTGAAAGCTGTGGATACCATCGCCGCAGGCGATACCTTTAACGGCGCGCTGGTAACAGCATTGCTGGAAGGTAAACCGATGGACAGCGCCGTGCGTTTTGCTCATGCCGCTGCGGCGATAGCCGTAACACGTCCTGGCGCGCAGCCCTCGGTTCCGTGGCGTAAAGAAATCGACGATTTTCTTGCACAACAGGAGGCCTGATTGGCCACCATGAAAGATGTCGCCCGCCTTGCGGGCGTTTCAACCTCTACAGTCTCTCATGTCATCAATAAAAATCGCTTTGTCAGCGAATCCATTGCCGACAAAGTGAATGCCGCTGTTGAACAACTAAACTATGCCCCTTCCGCGTTAGCCCGAAGCCTTAAACTCAATCAAACCCGCACCATCGGAATGTTGCTGACCGCCAGCAGTAACCCGTTTTATTCCGAAGTTGTTCGTGGCGTTGAACGCAGTTGCTATGAACGCGGCTATAGTCTGATCCTCTGTAACACCGACGGGGACGCAGAACGCATGAACCGCAGCCTGGAAACGCTTTTGCAAAAGCGCGTCGACGGGTTACTGATCATGTGTACTGAAAACCATCGGCCTTCGAAAGAAGCTATCAGCCGTTATCCGTCATTACCCATTGTGATGATGGACTGGTCACCTTTCGATGGTGCCATCGACATCATTCAGGATAACGCGCTGCTGGGTGGAGAAATGGCGACGGACTATTTAATCCGTCATGGATATAGCCGCATTGCCTGCATCACCGGCCCGCTGGACAAAACGACGGCGCAGGAACGGCTGAACGGATATCGTCAGGCCATGAAAAAAGCCGGGCTGGAGATCCCGCCGGGTTATGAAGTCAGCAGTGACTTTGAATTTGGCGGCGGTCTGGTGGCGATGGAGCAGTTGCTTATGTTGCCCGAACCGCCTCATGCCGTTTTTGCCAGCAATGATGCGATGGCCGTGGGCATCTATCAGGCACTTTATCAGCGCGGATTACGCGTGCCCGATGAAGTCGCTGTCGTAGGATACGATGACATTCAGTTGGCGCAATATCTGATGCCTCCGCTAACCACCATCCATCAGCCCAAAGACTCGCTGGGCGAACTGGCCGTCGATGCATTATTACATCGTCTGCAAGAGCCTGAATCAGAGCCTCAGGTTTTAGTGCTGACGCCGGAACTGGTTGTACGCCAGTCCGTGGGATCACTCATCAGCAAGTAACAGACGGTGGCATTCCTGTAATGCGGCTTTCGCATTGCCTGCAAGGATTGCGTCCGTCAGGCGCTGATGATGTTCCAGCCTGATAACTTCATTCTCCGTGATGGCCCGGAAATAACTCTGGTAGACAGAACTGAACAAATTCGAAAATGAAGTCAGGAAAGGGTTTTTTCCTGCTTCATAGATTAGCTGGTGGAACTGTGTATCGACGGTTATCCAGCGTTCCCGGTCAAAGCGCTTATGCAGCTGGCGCATCTCTGACATATATAGAGAGAGCTGATGCTTTTGCTCCTGCGTGGCTGAGATGGCCGCAAGAGCACAAGCCTGTGGCTCCAGCGCCCGGCGCAAAACAATAAAATGCGCCATCACTTCATCAAAGTTCTCACGCGTCATCCACCAGGTCAGTAATTCCTGATCGAGGAAATTCCAGCTGGACTGTGGCATCACCCGCGTACCAATACGTGGCCGCGGTAATAGCATCCCTTTTGCAGTTAACGTTTTGACCGCTTCACGCACCGCTGTCCGGCTGACGCCAAAAATCTCACCCAGCTCGTTTTCACCAGGAAGGATAGAACCCTCCGGATACTCGCCAGACAAAATGCGCTGTGCAATCTTCTCCGCCAGTAAATAAGAAAGGTTACGTTGAGCAGCCTGTTGATGTGCATTGAGTAGCATGTAAGGTATTCCTGAATGTCTTTCTCTTATTATAAAGGAGAGTTTACGCCAGCCTCTGGCTTTAAACTGACGCTTTTTGGGTCGATTTAGATTGTTTATTATCCAATTCGGGCGAAATTGTTGAATTAGTGAACGGTTGATAAAATAATTGAAATTAGGGGTTGCGGCCTTCTGAGAACTCCCTATAATGCGCCTCCACTGACCGGGAACAACGACTGACAAGTCG
>NZ_JAEMGT010000251.1:0-1617 GCF_017655185.1 Rahnella sp. ChDrAdgB13
AGTTAGGGCGCGTTAGGAAATAACGCGTTCACGTTCCTCCGGAACGACCGTTCACCTTCGCCAGAATACGCACCGTCCGGTCTAAAGAAAATAACCTCTTTACCAACAAAATTCTTCGATGCATTTCGTATGTCTTTGCTTGCTTCAGCTGATGTTAAATTAAAAGTTTTAGCATATTCAGCCACTGAAATCTCACAAATGCCGTTGTGCGAAGGTTCAGCCCCCTCACCAACTGAAAGATCAGCTTTACGTATCTGATCTACAAAAAGATACAGCATTCGTTTTTGGTCACGGGATAAACTATAGGCAGCTTCTGTTAGTTCATTGGATTGAACAATCCGCTGTCCTATTTTGCGCGATTTAACCAATGCAATATCCAATTCAAGCATAGCTATTCCCATAATTAACTGTGACAAGTTTCGATGTTGTCACGGGTTATGTTACGAGTCAATAAACCTGTGAGTTAAGCTATTTTTTGAGGGCAAGTTGTCACGGTTATGGCTCCACAAGCCACGCCAGTGCTACGTTTCGAGCGTGCAAAAAGGTTTATAAATAAAACCTAAAAGGTATTTTAAAAATATCAGATGTATATGTGGATAACTTTTGGCTTACGTAGTTCTCATTTAAGGGATGCAACTCCTGTATGACACACCTAACTCAGAACTATGAAAAATTGAACAAACCCGTAATAAAGACTATAGTAATGGTTACGGGTATAGGGATGAGTAGATTTTCATGGGCATTTATTTAACACCTGAATTTGAAACGGAACGGAAGAAAGCACATATAAGCAACCGTATTTTGTGCAAAGCAGCAAATGCAATTTTTAATGGTCTACATGGTGATCCGCTAGGAAAATTCACCTTTAAAAAACGGCTTAGTCTGCCTGGAGTTGGAGCCAGTGACGGGGCTAGATCGATCATTTTCTTCAATAATGGTGATAACGTTTTTTTCTTCGATATGTACCTAAAAAGTGAGCTTTCAAAAAAGAAGGGAAAAGAAATTGAAGATGACGAAATCGATGCTTACTGCAAAATTGGCAAAGATTTTATAGCAATGGCTCCGAAAAGCATAAAAGAACTGCTTGAGTTAAAAGAACTAATCGAGGTAATTTGCGATGACACAACGTCTTAAACGCATACAAAGTATGGCTGAACGTTACAACAAATTGGGTGTTGTACAAGATGGCACAGTGAACGCTATCAATGCAGCAGTTGCTGCACGTAATATTCCTGCAATCCGAGTGATGACAGGCAGTCAGATTAGAGAGGTGCGCGTTCGCTACAACCTGTCTCAGGCAGCACTGGCAATCACTCTCGGAATGTCTGTTGAAAGCGTCTCAAAGTGGGAAAGAGACGAAAGCAAGCCTAACAATGCTGCTTTGCGGATTATTAATATCATCGATTCTAAAGGGCCAGAAGTGTTTATGGTTTAAGCTAGTTTAGGCATACCGAACAAATGAAAGCCGCGTAAGCGGCTTTTTTAAGGTTCTGTCGCATTAACGATAATGGGCCGCACAGAAAGTGCGCTGCCTGTTTTTCAGGCAGCCAACAGGTAAAATTGTTCTGCAAACGACAATCCGTCACCGGCAGGATGACCATACTGCCCCTTGCGTAT
>NZ_JAEMGT010000252.1:0-1399 GCF_017655185.1 Rahnella sp. ChDrAdgB13
AGGGCCAAGCTCTCTCCGCTTCATGCGATGGTAGCTAACCACCACATGCTTATTACATACAAGGGCGAGGGGCGCTACGGCCATCATCAGCACGATATCGTTCATCGCGCCTATACGCCATCCAATCATATAAGGTAGTAAGGACGTCAAAAATCCCACGGTAAAGTTTTTCGGGGTAACGAACACACTTATGACAAAAGATAATACAAACAGCAAAACGGTGGTGTAGGCCGAATAATCAGGCAGTTGGTCGATGATAAAACCGCAATAAATACTCACGCACAATGTTAATAATATTAATACAGAAACGAGATAATTCGGCACATACACTGGTTTTAAGTACATACGTTCACTTGCCGCTTTCGTTACAACAGCCATATATACACCTCTAAATGATGGTTAAATTAGCCTAAGCACAGTTTTTTAAAAAAAACGAAAGCCTGAGAGAGCCCTACCTGTCAAGGCTCTCTCAAGCGAAATTGGTTGCTGCGCCCATCGATGAGGATTATTTTGACTGTAATAATTTCTAGATGTTATTACGGCCTATATTGCTCTTGTGTAGTTTTTGCAGCACATGCAATGTCGAACTAGCATATACCCTTTTATTGGGGTTGTAAGCGGGAACCCGCCAAAGTTTTGTGGCGTCTGCCATTCTTATGCTTTCAGCCTGATGACAGCGTCAGTCCGTCAATCATCGCGTCCAGATCGATCTCTTTCCCTTCAGTGATAAAAGTGTAATGCCCGTTTAAAAAGATGTGCTGCCAGGCTACGGGCGACATCCATTTGAGGAACTCCAGTCCCCGGGTGTTACCGGTTGCTTCATATGTCTGCAACAATCGCGATAACAGGGCTGAGTTATAATAAATAATCACGATGCTGAGTAGCCGACCACACTGATTGCTGATTTCGAGCTCTATGTCATTCTGGCCCGTCAGCTCTTTTTTCCCACCGACCAGTGCGATCGCCGAACGGAGCTGATGCCAGGATTCAATCCGATTTTGTGAATGGTGACTGTTTTTTGCCACCTGAGGGTTACGAAGATACTGGAGGATGTAAAGGCTGCGGATCAACTTATCAAATTCGAACAGTGCCTGCCTTGTCGCATTTTCTGCTGAATAGGTGCACAACTTACGGATCATTGCACCCTGAGTGATTTCTTTTAGCCCCAGCGTGGCGACGATTTGATCCAGGTGCGGTTTCTCACCGAGAATAATCTTCTGATTTATGGCTTTGTTGAATAAATCGAACTTTTGGCAGCAATCAGGATCAGATCACCACATTCCTGATCCTGTAGCGGTACCTCGTGGCAAAACAAAACTTCAAAATCACCAACTGGAACGCCTACAACAAAGCTCTCGTCAATCGGGCCTCACTGACATTCTGGTTGGATGAACAGGCC
>NZ_JAEMGT010000048.1:0-18259 GCF_017655185.1 Rahnella sp. ChDrAdgB13
TGTACGGATTACCTGAGGAAGTCGGCGACGAGGGGAGCTTTTATCTAAATCCGATTTATTCAACAAAGCCAACTGGAAGATGAAATGTCGAAACTGGTATCGGACTGGGAGACGTTTTCCAAATCCCCGGACGCCAAAATTACGATGCAGGCCATCAGCAGCATTCTCGCCACTATTGTAAAAGCCGTTGGAGAACTGATCCGCCTCACCGGGAGTGTCGTCGGCTGGTTTGATAAATGGTTGGGGAGTGCAAACAGCATCGCTTTTGTTATCGGATCCATGTTCCTGATTTCAAAATGGGCGGCCATCGTACAGATGGCTATGTCGTTTGGGCGCTACCTCCGGGAAGTGGCGACGGCGATGGAGCTGGTCGCAGCGGGTGAAGAAACGATCACTGCTCTGGGGATCTTGATGGATGCGGTCCTGGCACCGATTGCACTGATACCCATCGCCATTGTAGCCGCTGTGTTTGCTATCGGAACGCTTATCAATCAGTGGGGGAAATTTAAAGACGGTATGTCTACCGGTTTTCTGAAAGATTTTTTCACCACTTTTGATAATGGCATTACCCGCATGATGGCCTGGCTTCGCTACTGGCTGGATTATCTCGATATCGGCACATTAAAAATGCGGGATATGTTATCTAAAGCGCATATGGCTCCGGCGCTGACCGATGATGAGAAAAAAGATCTCGCCAGCAAGCAGGCCGAACATAATGGCGGCGTAGGGGCGTACGTTGACCGCGAAGTTGCTATTAATACGGATAAACGCAACACGCGCCAACGTTTCGCTGACGTGGCGGCCACGATGCACAGGCAACATCCTGACTGGGATAAACAACAGATTGCACAGGGCATTGCTCAGCAGGATCCGCAACTCTGGGCGTCGCGGCTGGTGGCCCGGGATGATGATAATGCCGCTCATGCAGTGGCAACGGGGGCGGGGACAGGGAAAACCTACCAGTCAGGGGCGGCGCTCAACACACCTGCCGCCGCTGCGCCGCAAACGACGGATAACAGCCTGCATGTGCATGTGGATCACGTTTCCGTTACTGCAGATTCTCCGCAAGATTTTGCCCACCAGATGCAACAAGGGCTGGCAAGTGCTAACGCCGGTCTTGCGTCAACAATGGCAAATCAAGGCGCGGGAGGGCGTAAGCCGTGAGTGATACCGCTATAACCACCACCATTGGCACCTTTGTTTTTGACGTTGTAACCGATGAAATGCATCGTTCTGAACTGAAGGTGACCGACAACCCGGTTGAGTCGGGTTCTCAAATTTCCGATCACGCCGTGTTGTTGCCCCGTCCGTTCGAAATCTCCGGAGTGATGGTTGATTTCGACGCGGGCGATACGTTGTTTAACCAGGTGGCGGAGAATAATTACATCCGGGAACCCGATTTTATCGACAGCGTTCCCATCCCCGGTGCACTGAAAGGCATGACTATTCAGGCGGTCAATCTGGCTAACCGGGTGATTGATCATGTCGCGGCGGCGGCGTCCAGTTTGGTTGGTGGCTCTACGGGACAGCGGGCGCTGGCGCAATGGTTGCCGTCGCTGATGAACGTTGACGCAACAGATTTAGCCACCAGCGACCAGCGCGTTGCGGATGCGCTGACGGCGCTGCGCTCGATGCAGCAATCGGCGGTACCGATATCCATCGTGAGCAGTACGGCCAGTTATGAGCAATGCCTCATTCTCGAGGCACAGGTCAATGTCACCAAAGCCGGATCCGCTAAATTTTCGCTCAAGTGCCGGGAAATTTTTATCACAACTTCTCAGAACGCCAGCGGGATTTCGGTCCCGTCTGAGAAAAAAACGCAGGGCCGCACGGCAAAACAGTCGGCGGCGGCGGTCAACAAAGGCGAGGTGCAAACGTCTAAAGTCACGTTAACGGATGACGATTCGCGCGTTTTCAACGAACTGGGGATCCAGTGATGGGCATTCTTTATCAGTTACCGGTCGGATCGGAACCCAATCAGACGATGACCTTCACCGTTGGCTCGACGCATGTCCGGCTCACGCTGTATTACAACCCGGTGCCGACGGGCGGCCAGTGGCATATGGATGTGGAGGATGCCGATACGGAAGCGGTGTACGCCAGAGGTTACGCGCTGGTGGTGGGCGTTCCGCTTTTATACCGTACTCAACTACCGTTCTGGTTCTGGCTTGAGGATACCAGCGGGCTGAATTTAAACCCTTACGGCGGAAACGATCTCGGCGCGCGTTGCCTGCTGTACGTTATGGACAGGAGCGATGAGTAATAATATTCAGCAGTATGGCCGGCAGTATATTCTGACTATCGGCAACGAGAAAGAATCGATTCAAATCACCAATCTCCGCATCACATTTTCGATTACCCATACCCACGATAAAACGCCTAATAAAGCGAAAATTAGCGTCTTCAACCTCAACCCTTCACACCGGGGGCAGATAGCCAGCGGAAACTATAACAAGGTCATTTTGGCGGTGGGCTACGGCACGCTCGCAAACTGTCGTGTGCTATATGCGGGGCAAATCACCAAACCGCTGGTGGTACGCAGTGGGCTCGATTTTATCCAAGAACTGACCTGCGACGACGGCGCGACGGCTTACCGGAATGCGTTTATCAACGTCACGCTATCCGCAGGCAGCACCCATGACGATGTGATCGGCCAGTGCGTGGACACCATGGACGACGTAACGCCCGGCAATGTCGGTTTACCCTCTGATGTAACGCTGACGAGGGGGAAAGTGTGCTACGGGCCGACCCGCGCTGTGCTGGCACAGGTTGCCGATCATCATGGCGCGGACTGGAGCATTCAGAACGGCACGCTGCATATTCTGCACCCGGATTATTGCCTGCCCGGAGAGGGCGCCTTGATCAGTGAAGAAACCGGCATGCTGGGCAGCCCGCGTGCGTCAGATAACGGGCTCGAAGTGTCATGCCTCCTGCGGCCAGAAATTATTGTCGGCTCACTGGTCCGCATCAAATCTATCGTGGCGGATTATGGCGGCGATTACAAAGTCGTGGGGGTGCAATCACAAGGTGATACACACGCGTCGCGCTGGGAATGTCGCATGACGCTGGTTAACGGAAAATTTAAGAAGGCGAAAAAATTGAAGCATAAACGGAAAAAGAAAACTGATGAGGTGACTTCATGACGCAGTACACGCGGGAGAATGCCTCGGTTGACGCCGTGCTCGATGCGGCAAAAAGCGACTTTGGGCAGCAATTGCGGGTGGCGCTCCCGGCCATCGTCACGGCCTTTGATCTAGAAAAACAGACGGTCAGCCTGCAGGTAGCCATTGCGGGGACGGATGCTGATGGTTCTGTGATGAGTTTGCCTCCGCTGGTGGATGTGCCGGTGAAGTTTCCGCGCGGTGGCGGCTTTGCCTTTACGTTCCCCATCCGCGCCGGTGATGAAGGGCTGGCGATCTTTGCCGATCGTTGCATCGATGGCTGGTTTGCCAGCGGACAGGTCAGTCAGGAACCTGAATTCCGTCAGCATGATTTAAGCGACGGATTTTTTCTGCCCGGGGTATCCAGCCTCGCGAAAGCTATCGGTGCATTCAGGAACGACGCCATTGTGATGCGCCAGCTCGACGGTGCCGGTTATGTCTCTATCGATAACGGCAGCAACGTTGAAATCGACGGGGCAAAACTGACGGTGCACTGCGAAGCCGAGTTTATGAAACCGGTCACGATGGATGACACGGCCACCATTCAGGGAGAAACGACCTGCAACGGCGGGCTTTCTGCCTCTGGCGGTGAGGGCGGTACCGCGGCGAATATTTCCGGCGGCGTGACGGTTACTGGCGGTGATGTCACCGTTGACGGCATCGGTACCAAATCACACCACCACATCGACAGCCAGAGCGGTACGACGTCGGAGGCAAAACCATGAGAACGCGCAGACTTGACGCGAACGGTGACTGGACATTCGGGCGCGGTCGGTTGTCGTACGCCACCAAATCCGAAGCGGTCAGGCAGAAAGTGGCCACGCGGCTGAAGAGTTTTAAAAACGACTGGTTTCTCAATCTCGATCACGGCATTGCCTGGCTGGACCGCATGTCGCGGCGGGGGAACCGTCTCAAGCTTGAGTCGGATATTCGCGCCTGCATTCTCAGCACGGACGGCGTGAGCACGCTGGATTCTTTCGTCTCGTCCTTTAACAGTAAATTACGAAAACTCTCCGTTACGGCAAGCTATACCGACATTTACGGGGAATCTAACGAGGTGAGCGTGTAATGGGAAACGTCACATCCACCGGCTACGTGGCCGATAAACTCGATGACATTTTTTCGGGGCTGGTGAGTAAATTCAAAAGCATTTACGGCGATGACATTTTGACGGATGCCGATGATCCGGACGGTCAGATGATTGGCATTTTCGCGCAGATGCGGGCAGATATTGAAGGCGTCATCCTCGCTGTTTATCAGGCCAACGATCCAGACAATGCGACCGGCACCTGGCTCGAGCAAAAGGTGGCGTTTTCAGGCATCAGCCGACGCGGAGCTTCTTATTCCATTTTGCCGGATGTGTTGCTGGCCGGCACAGCGAAAAAAACGCTGCCCGCCGGTGCCATCGTGCGCGACGGGAACGGCGTGCAGTGGATAACGCAGAGCAACGCCACGTTCGGCGCAGACGGCACGGTGAAAACCGATTTCCGGTCTTCTGAATTAGGCCAGTACAGCGTGGATGCAGACACCGAGCTTGATATTGTCACTGTAACCAATGGCTGGACGTCGGCGACCACGACCGTCGTGGCTACGCTGGGCGAGGAAGAAGAAACCGACCCGGAGCTGCTGGCCCGATTTTACAAATCGCGGGCACGTCCGTCGGAAAACTGCATCGATGGCACGGTCAGCGACCTGTACGCACTGCCAGGGGTGACCGACGTTGTTCCGTTGGAAAACCGTACGGCCAAAACGGACGACAACGGCGTAGCGCCTTACAGCGTTAATTATGTGGTGGAAGGGGGCGATAACACCCAGATTGCACAGGCCATTTATGATAACTGGCCGGGTACCGGTCTGCAGGGGGCGGTGAGTGTTGATATCACCCGCTATAGCGGCAACACCATCTCCATTCCCTTCGACCGGCCGACGCCGGTGGATATCACCGCGAAAATCTCAATCGGACGCCGCGCTAATTTCACCTATGTCGATACGCAGTCCGTCATTAATGCCGTCGTGGCGCTGGCGTACAAAACCGGCGCGTCTGTTTATGCCTCAGACGTGACAGAAGCGGTTAATGCTATCAGCGGCGTTTATGTGCGCGAGGTGGCGCTGGCGCGTGATGGTGATACGCCTGCAGACGTGCTGAGCGTTGAAATTGCTCCGCGTGAGAAAGCACGGTTCCTGGCGACTGGCGTGACGGTCACCATCGTTGAGGATGCCAGCTCATGACCAATGGTTATGCCAGCCTTCTGATCGCGCAGTACATGACCAAACCTAAGGCTACGGCAACGATACAGGCGCTGGCCGATGATATGGGCGTATCGTTTACCGGTCTGTTGTCGGTGCCGGACATGCTGGATATCGATAATGCGAAAGGCGTGAATCTGGACATTATCGGGAAAATAGTCGGGCAGGACCGTACACTGAGCGGCGCCATAGAGCGTGAGTTTTTCGCTTTTACGCGCAGCCAAAGCCAGACAAAGGGGTATCAGCATAAAGGGGCGGGCGGTTCGCCCTGGTACCGCCACGGTGATGCGATCGCCAGTTCAGGCGTGCTGAACGATACCGAATTTCGTCAGATGATCCGCGTACGCATCATAAAAAACTTTTCGCGCTGCAACATGGACAGCGTGGAGATGGCCTGCGAACTGCTATTCGGTATCGGCAAGTATGCCGTGGACGTTATCGCCGCCTGCGAGTGGAAAATTACCGTGACCAATGCGTCACAATTTGCGCTGTTCTGCGCACAAACTCTGGATATCCTGCCGCGTGCGTCGGGGGTAAATTACGTTTTTGAGGAGAAATAAAATGGCAGGTAAACGACCTGACGGTAAGGTTTTTGCGTCCGGCGCGTCCGATGGTGAGGTTTTAGACTTCCCGTCTATTGAGCGCGGTTGGGGCGTAACACTCGACGGTAAAGATCCGGACGGGAATAGTGTGACCGATGCGACCGATGGTATTCCCCCGATGGAATGGGACAACTCCCTGCAGCACCGTATTGACAGTAACATTCTCTGGCTGCTGCAAAATGCGTTGCCAGAGTGGGCGGCGGGAACCTGGCCGGTAAAATCTGTGGTGGTGAATAACGATATTGTTTACCGGGCGGTCAAAGAAACCGCCGTTGAGCCCACGGCATCAGCCGGTGACTGGACCGCATTATTTCCTCTGGTTTCACTGGATGGACGGTATTCACAGGTATCGAAAAATCTGGCTGATTTAGACGATAAAAATAAGGCAAAAGAGAATCTTAGTTTGGACAAAGTCGGCAACTATGCCGCCGTGCAGCAGGGGGGTGGCACTGGCATGGAGAGCAATAAGGTTTATGTGGGCTGGGACGGCGAGAAGCTGATTGTTCAGGTGGATTCTACCGCAATGGGCGAGCTGTTTTATGGGGGGCACCCCCCAACGGCAGCACAGACCGGCGCTTATCCTCAGACTGGCGGCAACGTCGGCGGTCATGTCAATGCGACCTATTTAAGCGCAACTCAACAAGCCAATCCGGGGGCGGAAGTTCAAGGCACATTTATCGGCTGGAATGAATCGGGCGGTCAGGGTGAGTCTGATTTCATCAATAACCGGGGTGGTGGCCTGGGCGGCTTTATTTTCCGCATAGTAAATAGTGAAAATACCGCTGAAACTGGGCGTGTGACAATTTCCGGCACTGGTGACCTCAACACCGGCGGCACGCTTTCCGAAGCGGGTCAACGAGTATACAGCCCGGGCAACCCACAGCCTCAGCAAGACCTCAGCGGGTACGCAACAACTAACTGGGTCTATCAGAACTTTATCACCGGCATGCAGATTGGTGCGCGAGTTACCGTCTCGGGTGCAGATAGCTCGGTAGTACCCCAAGGGGCGGTGGGCATCGCATCAATGACAGTTAACGATGACCGCGTTAATCAGATTGTGTATGCCTATCCGATGTATGCAGTAAACGGAAATTGGGTTAATGCAGGATAATAAAATGAAATTATTAGGTAAGTTTTCGCGTTATACACCGGATTCACCGGACGGCAATATTAACTATTTGCGCAATGAAGACGGTACGGACTGGTACACGATTTCCTGGGATAAAGAGCGGATAGCCAAAAGTGTTTATGCTGGCACTGACGATACGGGAAAAATCATTGTCGTAGCTGAAAATGGGGCGCTACTGTTCCCTGTGGATATGACGGTTTGGGAAATTGACAAGGACGAAGCCCCGGAGAACATTGTCACAGAGGGCTATAACGCCAGCATTGTGAATGGCAAATATACCGTCGATTATGTCTCCATTGCTGAAAGTAAACGCGCAGCATTACTTTCGGACGCCAATGCAAAAATCAGTAACTGGAAAGCAGAGCTGATGCTGGAAACAATATCTGACGATGACAAGGCCAGCCTGCAAGTGTGGCTAACCTGTATCAAGGTACTTAAGGCATTAGACTTATCGACAGCGCCCGATATTGAATGGCCGGGAGTGCCTCAATAAAAAAAGAACCCGCCCATCGGGAAGGAAGGCGGGTTTAAACATGTCGCACGTATTAGCTTGTAATAAGCCTGTAAAATAAGACGTATTCTCGTCATGGATAATGATAATTGGAATATGGTAAACGGTATTTAAACGCAAATGAGAAGTAGTTTCAGTAAGTAAGTGAGTAAGGGAAAAGAACCCACCAGCTAGATTAGACAGGGATATGTTAGCTGGCGGGGAGGTGCTTGAGCACCAATGTTGTTTCAGGCAAGAAACACAACATGAACTTTCAGCTCATATTGCAGGCGCATAATATCGTCTGAAAGATAAATAAATATACAACAAAAATGTTTCGCAAAGTCCCATGTAAATTTAACGTTAAATAAAAAGAGTGCGCTTCTTATCGCTCTGTAGCGCGGGGACTAAAAATCCCTTTTTCTAGCGCGGCCCATTCACCTGAATTTTCATTCAGGCCCAGATTACATCAATGATTTCACCAGCCACGCAGATTGCTGCGAACCAGGCTATGGCGGCTAATATCATTAGCGTTTTTTTAAACTTCATCGAGTATCTCTTGTTTACTCATAGAGCCACCGTCCCGCTCGTGCAGATTCAGCCAGCATTCTGAGTGTCAGCGGCTCGGGAGCAGGATAATCACCCCGTAGTGGTTTCGGTACAAGGAATTGCGGCAACATGGGCTTTTCGTTCGGCCAGTATTTGAGGAAGTTAAATGTCGCCATATCAACCTTGTAGGTTTTAACGTAGCTTTCTATAATTTCCTCGCCAGTTTCCCACACCAAAACATAACGCCCAGTGGTTAGGCTGGTATCAATCATGACAGGCCATTTGCCTTTCTTATTCCACCTTGCGTTAAACCACGCTATTACATCTTCATCGCTCACCATAAGCGGTCGCTCTCTTTCGCTATAGTGTTGTAACGACTGGTACTTTTCCAGACGATCTGAGTGATGTCGCTTGCAAGGATAACCACACCAATAAATGGTATCCAGCGGCCAACAAATGCACCGAGATTAGTCACATAAGAGAATTTAAGGCGTCTGATACTGCCAGTGGTTAGCGTAGGCCATAGGTTAACCTCTTGCTTTAGCCATTGCCGCAAGTAGAAGCTGAGCGGCGACGTGCCTTTGGTTGCACCTATCGGTTTGGTGCGAGTAGACATAATCGGCTGGCCTAGAATAAACATTGCAAGCCCAGCCAGGTCTGACACACCTAATTGCTTGCCAGCTTCATCAAGAAACACCCAAAAATACAACTCCCCCGCACCGATGTTTGATAGCCCGTTGAAGTAATAACCGCTGACCTGTTCGGTAGTATCCATTCTAAGTCACCCCGTTACGCGCTCATTCCACGCATCACTATACTGAATGTTCCCATCCAGGTATTTCCATGTGATTTTCTGATAACGAAGCTGGATAGCTTCTTTGTGACCGACATTGATGACGGTTTTGGTGTCGTGCATCATCGGGACGACGGAGACAATTTTTACGCCTTCAAGGAACATGTTGAAATACTCGACTTCCTGACCCGCGTCATTGATCCGGTACCACTTCAATTCAGCTGATTCCAACGTCTGGCCGGTTGCAACGGCTTTGTAAAGGTAAGGGGAAGAAGAATCAAAATCCTTTTCGACCTGCATCGCGCCGTGTTGGCGTGTGCCGGTCAATTTTCCATTTCCGTTGTCGGTAGGAATGCTGAGGGAGTGATTGAACGATGTTATTTCAATTGAGTGCTCGCGATCTTTGACGTCTACTGAACCCTTGATAAGTGCGCCGCCGTCATCTTTAAGCCATAAATATGCTGGTATTGCCATTTTTCAAATCTCCTTATTTTTGAAAGTCCGGCGAATTTTAGAACAATACCAATTTGTTTTATATGGTTAATTTGAGTTAAGTTTGTTTTCCGTGCAGGTACGATATGGGAATGAAGCTCAAATTTTAAAAGGAGAAAACGATGGCAGATTCAGATCCAGTTTTTGATGAAGCGTGCAGAATGGTCGGTGAGTGCTGTTTGATGCTGGCGCAGAACGGCGAAGAAATCAGCAGGGGGCAGGTGGCGTTTCAGTTGGAGAGGCTGCAGGAGCAATATGAGAAGTTAACCGGCGAAACGCATCTATCTATTGAATTGGCGATCGAACAGCTTAAGGGAAAGTGGGGGTGATCTTTACGGGAAATTTGTTCGAAAAGCTTTCTGCAAAACGTTTTTTGAGTACATTGAAATCAATGGGTTAGAAGGTGAGATTTTGTCGGTTAATTTTGTCGATAATTGCTAATTAATTCATATTTTTCATGTCCTTAGATCGTTGTGTTCTTCCTACTGATAAAGCAGGTCGATGACGTCCGTCTTCAGGCGTTTCAGCGAGCCTTCCACCGCAACGCGAATGTGTTCCGGGCGGCTGTTGAGGTTTTGCTGTTTGTTATCGTCGCCAAAGGTGAAACCAAATTTCGTGGCGATCACGACTTTATCGCGCACCGGTGCCAGCGCTTCGCCGACCACTTCTTCGTTGAGGTACGGGCCGTAAACTTCGGCGGTGTCAAAGAAGGTCACGCCGCGTTCGACCGCGGCGCGGATAAGTTCAATGGCCTGACGGGTTTCGGTTGCGGCGCCGTAACCAAAACTCAGCCCCATGCAGCCTAAACCGAGAGACGAAACTTCGAGGCCAGATTTGCCCAGTAAGCGTTTGTGCATGTGATTTTCCTCAGTATTGACGTGATATGTTCAGTGTCCGTGGGATCTGCGATCCGTTGTGTGGAGATTCATCCTGTAATCCCAAAATCCTGTGATTTCAGGATGAGTGACAACGAAAGCGTAACGTGGACTGAATCATAGTCGCTGAAGGTTCATCGGATTAGAGGGGGCAATCCGCATACCTTTATGAACTGAGTTCATTAATCGGAGAGAGCCTGCGGAAACATTACAAAGTTGTCATTTTTCTGGCGGCTTTCTGTAGGGGCGCGCAGTTTGTCTGGCTGAGTATCGAAGATACGGGCGAGGGAATCTCTGCGGAACATCTGCCGCTGATTTTTGACCGTTTCTACCGGATCGACGCTTCGCGCAGCCTGACTGAAAACACCGGCCTCGGGCTGGCGATTGTGAAGACCATTGCGGAATTGCACGGTGGCCGAATTGTCGTCGGAAGCGAACCGGACAAAGGCAGCCGTTTTACGCTGGTTCTGCCGAAATAATCATCCTGCGCTGAACTCCCGATAAATAAAATTCAGCGTTCCCGATGAGACAGGCTATCTTTCTTAAGGTTTTTAGATGATTAGCCAGAAGGATAAAGGGAGCACATGACCAAAATTTTATCGCCCCCGGCGCAGGCGCTGATGATGTCGTTGCTGACGGGGCAGGCGGTTCACTGGCAAAGTGCGTGGACGCCGCCTCCTTATACCGTGCAGGCCTGGCGGGGGATCAGTTCCGTGATGTTCTCAAAAATACTCGAACCGGTCTGGTGGTGCTGCCGTTGTCCGGATCCGGTGGTGACGGTCAGGCGTAACAGCGTCTACTGGCTGGCGCATCTGGTACAGGAACCCGGCCCGGCGGCGGAGAAACTGTGGATTGATGCGGTAAAAGCGCGCTATCAGATGCAGACCAACATTACGCTCGGCCATGAAGCCGACGCCTTTCTGGTGCAGGTTTTTCATGATTACGTCGCGCTGTATGACCTTTACCGCAAAGGAAAAGATAAGGCGAAAAATAGCTAGCAATAATGCGGATCCGTTTAGGAAATCGCGTTTCCGTTATTCGCCGATATAATAAAAGTCCGAATTACTTCATTAATAACCCGCCGTTATATCGGTGTAATATATTTCAAAATTTATATTCGGCTAATATTCAGCCATTTACTGCCCGCAAGGTTATTATCTGCGGCCGCCTTATATCCGGCAGGCTATAATAACAATGTTCTTTTTGGGATCTGCTATCCGGCCTTCGCGCCGGTGCGAAGTCACGGCCAGCGCGGGGCGATGCGATGTCACTTAAGGGCAATTTTGTTCCCGTGGTATCACGCGTTTACCCGTTGTTTACCTGACAGGAAGTGCTTTTTAGTGCTTTATTAATGACCGTGTAACGGAGTTAAGTCAGCACGATCGTTCACTAAATCAGCAACATATTGATTCTGTTAAAAAAGAATAAACAATTCTATACAAAATAAATTATTGAGGTACAGAGTAAAAAGCCATATATTGGCCGCGTTTTTCTCATGGTACTTACCTTTTAAATACATTTATTCAATTGCAGCGTTTCCATAACCTGCGGTTGTAGGAGAGATATGATGACGGATAAAGTCCGTATTGACAGTTTAGGTGCGAATTCATTAAACGGAAACAATGAAACCTATTTGGCGAGACAAGCTGAATTTGAATCGAATGTCAGGAGCTACCCGCGCAAGTTGCCGTTAGCAATTGCGAAGGCCAATGGCGTGTGGATCACCGATGTTGAGAATAATCAATATCTTGATTGCCTTGCCGGTGCCGGTACGCTGGCTCTTGGACATAATCATCCGGACGTGCTGCAAAGCATCCAAAATGTCATTACCAGCGGCTTGCCGTTACATACACTGGATCTGACAACCCCGTTGAAAGATCAGTTCTCAGAATATCTGCTTTCTTTACTGCCGCAACAGGGCAAAGAGTATTGCCTGCAATTCACCGGCCCGTCCGGTGCGGATGCGGTAGAAGCGGCCATGAAACTGGCTAAAAAAGTCACCGGTCGCTCTGGCATCATCAGCTTCTCCGGCGGTTATCACGGTATGACACACGCCACGCTGGCGGTGACCGGTAACCTGTCTCCGAAAGAAGCGGTAAACGGCATGATGCCGGAAGTGCAGTTCATGCCTTACCCGCACCAGTACCGCTGCCCGCTGGGCATTGGCGGTGAAGCCGGCGTTAAAGCATTAACTTATTACTTCGAAAACCTGATCAACGACGTGGAAAGCGGCGTTCGCAAACCTGCGGCCGTTATTCTGGAAGCCGTTCAGGGCGAAGGCGGCGTGAACCCGGCTCCGGCTGAGTGGTTGCAGCGCATCCGTAAAGTGACTCAGGAACACGGCATCCTGCTGATCCTCGACGAAGTTCAGGCTGGTTTCTGCCGTACCGGCAAACAGTTCGCCTTCGAACACGCGGGTATCGAGCCGGACATCATTGTGATGTCTAAAGCGGTCGGCGGCGGTTTGCCACTGGCGGTTCTGGGTATCAAGAAACAGTTTGACGCCTGGGCACCGGGTCACCACACCGGTACATTCCGTGGTAACCAGCTGGCAATGGCTACCGGTCTGACGACGCTGAAAATCTTGAAAGAAGAAAAGATTGCAGAAAAAGTCGCCGCGCAGGGTGAATGGCTGAAAGGCAAACTGGCTGACCTGCAAAAACGTTATCCGGTGATCGGTAATGTGCGTGGTCTGGGCCTGATGATTGGTATCGAGATCGTTAAACCGAACGAAGCGCAGGATCACATGGGTTGCTACCCGGCTGATGGCGATTTGTCTGCGCTGTTGCAGAAAAAATGCTTCGGTGCTGGCCTGATCCTGGAACGTGGTGGCCGTAATGGCTGCGTGCTGCGCCTGTTGCCTTCCCTGCTGATCACGAACGATGAGCTGGGTATTTTCCTCGATAAGTTTGAGCAGGCGCTGCTGGCGGCTGGCATCAAACCTGTCTGAGCGGAGTAAGAGATTCTGATGTCCGAGTTAAACCCGATTCTGGCAGGCTCAGCGCAAAGCACTGAAGCCTACCAGCAGGCCATTGCACAGAGCAGTGAAGCTGTTGTGCAGTGGCTGCAACAACCTGAGATGTATCAGGGGAAAACCGTTGCACAACTGCGTGAGCGTATTACGCTGGATTTCAATCCTCAGGGCCTGGGCAACCAGGCTGCGATTGAACGTGCGATTGAATATTTCCTGAAAGACAGCCTGTCGGTGCATCACCCGCAGTGTGTGGCGCATCTGCATTGCCCGAGTCTGGTGATCAGCCAGGCCGCGGAAGTGCTGATTAACGCCACTAACCAGAGCATGGACTCCTGGGACCAAAGCCCGTCAGCGACCATCATCGAGATGAAGCTGATTGAATGGCTGCGGACTCAGGTCGGTTACCAGGCTGGCGATGCGGGCGTGTTCACCAGCGGCGGCACCCAGAGCAATCTGATGGGGCTGATGCTGGCGCGTGACGCGTTCTTCGCCCGTCAGGGACACTCCATCCAGCAGGATGGTCTGACCGGTAACCTGCGTAAAATTAAAGTGTTATGTTCTGAAAACGCGCACTTCTCCGTGCAGAAAAACATGGCATTGCTGGGCCTCGGCTATCAGTCTGTAACACTCGTCAAAACCGATGAATTCGCCCGTATGGATTTCAACGATTTACGCGAGAAAGTGGCACAGGCTCAGGCCAACGGCGAGCAGATCCTGGCGATAGTCGCAACAGCCGGTACCACCGACGCCGGTGCTATCGACCCGCTGCGTAAAATTGCTGAACTGGCCGCGGAGCACCAGATTTGGGTGCACGTTGACGCGGCGTGGGGCGGTGCCTTGTTGCTGTCTGAAAAATATCGTCATTATCTGGACGGTATTGAACGGGTGGATTCCATTACGCTGGACTTCCACAAACAGTTCTTCCAGACCATCAGCTGCGGCGCGTTCCTGCTTAAAGAAGAGCGTCACTACGAGCTGATGCGCTATCAGGCGGCTTACCTGAACTCTGAGTTCGACGAAGCGGCTGGCGTGCCAAATCTGGTGTCTAAATCGCTGCAAACCACCCGCCGTTTCGATGCGCTGAAACTGTGGATGGGCCTGGAAGCGTTGGGTCAGAAACAGTACGCCGAAATCATCGATCACGGTGTCACACTGGCACAAGACGTGGCGCAGTTCGTGATGTCCGAAGCGTCGCTCGAACTGGTGATGAAGCCACAGCTGGCCAGCGTTCTGTTCCGTTATCGTCCACAGCAGCTGGCGACCGCCAGCGACGCGGCTATCGCGCTGCTGAACCAGAAAATCGGTGATGCGTTGCTGGAATCCGGTCGTGCCAACGTGGGCGTGACCGAGCATAACGGCGTGACCTGCCTGAAACTGACGTTGCTGAACCCGACCGTAACGCTGGAGGATGTCAAAGTCCTGCTGGCGCTGGTTGAGAAAACGGCACAGCAACTGCTGAACGCGTAAGTCTGGTTCGGTAAAGAACGCAGTAAAAAGCCGGTAACACTTTCAGGTGTTACCGGCTTTTTTATGCCTGACACACAATTTTCCAGGACACGAAAAACCACCTGAAAGCCCGGCGTTCCCCTCTATAATCCATTCACTGAACGAATTTTAAAACGATGAGGCATTCAATGGATATCTTGATTTATGGCGCGACAGGCATGGTCGGTCAGGGCGTTTTGCTTGAATGTCTCAGGGCGGATGACGTGAAGTCGGTGACGGTGGTTGTGCGTTCGCCGCTGGCGGAAAGTCACCCGAAGCTCAGGCAGATTGTTACCGCCGATCTTCTCAGCCCTTTCACAACGAATGAAATGAGCCAGTATACGGCATGCTTTTTTTGTCTCGGCGTCAGTTCGGCGGGCATGACCGAAGCACAGTACAGCAAAATTACGTATGATCTGACGCTGGACGTGGCCTCAAAGCTGTATCAGGTAAACCCGGCGATGGCGTTCATCTATGTTTCCGGTGCAGGAACGGACAGCTCGGAGCAGGGCAAAAGTATGTGGGCGCGGGTGAAAGGGAAAACCGAAAATGCCCTTCTGGCAAAAGGCTTTGCCTCTGCGTGGATGTTCCGGCCTGGCATGATCCAGCCGCTGAACGGCGCGCGTTCCAAAACAACCCGTTACCGGGTTCTTTATCAGATCTTATCGCCGGTATTACCGCTGCTGAAACGTCTGTTTCCCCGCGCCATTCTGACGACGGAAGACATCGGGAAAGCAATGTTAAATCTGGTCCGTTATGGCAATCAAAAAGCCATTCTGGAAACGGAAGATATCGGCAGAATGGCGCATTCTTCACTTCGCCGCATGTAACGGGCTGACCACGTCGATTCCGCGCGACAGTTTTTCTTTATTGCCCTGATAATCTTCCAGAAGAATGGCGATAAAGAGGCTGTCCAGCAGGTTCAGTTGTACGATCCTCGCCACCGCATTTTGCCCCAGTAGCGGGCCACTCATTGCCGGGCTGAAAATAGATAAATCAGAACATTGAGAAAGCGGGGAGCCGTTGTCATTGGTGATACAGATGAGTTTTGCTTTGTTCGCGATGGCGGTATGAGCGGCGTTGAGCATCTCACGCGTTTCGCCGGACTGCGAGATGGCGATGACCACATCTTTTTCGTCAAGCTGGCTGGCGGCCATCAGCATCAGGTGGAAATCACTGTAGGCGTGGCTGATGATCCCGATACGCAGCAATTTATGTTCGAAGTCCATGCCGACGGAGGCCGAACCGCCGACACCAAAAATGATCACCCGTCGCGCCTGAAAAATAAGCCGCGCGGCTTTGCCGATGGTGGCCGCGTCAGCCACCGAACGCGCTTCTTTCAGCACCTGAATGCTGTTCGAAAACACCTTATCCAGCACGTTATCCAGGCTGTCATGCTCAGTGATTTCCTCTTCCCGCTCATACGGCAGCGACTCAAAATAGCTGATTAGCGCCGTGCGCATTTCCCGAAAACCGGAAAACCCGACTTTTTTCGCCACCTTCACCAGCAGCGGTTCAGAGACCTCCAGCGCCGCGGCCACTTCACGCAGACTGGTTTCCTGGCTGATATTGCCTTTGATAATGAGCCATTCGACGATCCTGCGTTCGGTAGGGTTGAGCTGGGAAAGGGACATTTTGATCCGTGCCCCTATCGCAAGAGCACTGTCCGATTCCTGCACTACACCCTCATTTTTGGCCATTTCTCATACCGTCTCTGCACTGATTAGGAAGCGTAAAGGTTAACACAAGGGATCAACCTGTTGAATACGGACGTCAAACTAAACGGCGTAACATTCACATTACGATAAATTAATGTGAATAAAATGCGTCTTCCTCTCAGCAATGTCTTTAGCGCATCCAATGATTCAGCTACTTCACTTACGCCCGCCATTCTGACGCTTTCAGTAAATTCACATTAACTTTTAAAATTGTGAAGTCGATCTTTTAAAACGATTGCAATTGCGATAACTTCACATTGATAATGATTGTTGTGAAGTTATCGCGAAGGCATCAAAAACGGGCTCTCCGATCCAATGCCCTTTCTGATGAAAAAAAACTGTTCCCCTACATGAACAAGAGAATCCTATGAAATCGACATTGTTCGGCATCCTTCAGCGTATCGGGCGCTCTTTTATGCTCCCGATCGCCTTGTTGCCTGTGGCCGGGTTATTACTGGGCATCGGTGCATCATTCACTAACCAGACAACCATTCACTCTTACGGCCTGGAATCTGTGCTGGGAAATGGCACAGTACTTCACGCTTTGCTCACGGTTATGAAAAGTGCAGGCAGCGTGGTCTTTTCCAATCTGCCGGTAATGTTCGCCATCGGCGTCGCAATGGGCATGGCGAAAAAAGAAAAAGAAGTGGCCGCTATTTCCGGTGCGATTGGATTTTTCATTATGCACGCCACCATTAATGCCATGCTGGACATCAACGGATTACTGACGCCCGGCGCGTTGCCGGACGGCGCTCTCGGCATGACGCTGGGGATTAATTCGCTGCAAATGGGCGTTTTCGGCGGTGTGATCACCGGCCTTGGGGTTGCCGCGTTGCATAACCGTTTTTACCGGATAGAACTGCCCGCAACGTTTTCATTTTTCGGCGGTACGCGGTTCATTCCTATCATTTCGGCCATCACTTATCTGTTTGTCGGGATCCTGATGTTTTACATCTGGCCGACCATCCAGAACGGGATTTTGCACCTCGGCGGACTGGTTAACAGCGCGGGCTATGCGGGAACGTTTATCTACGGCGTGATTGAACGGGCGCTGATCCCTTTCGGTTTGCACCATGTTTTCTACATGCCGTTCTGGCAAACCGGTCTCGGTGGCACGGAAGTGATCGACAGCGTGACGGTTTCCGGTGCGCAGAATATCTTCTTTGCTGAACTGGCCAGCCCAAATACCAAAGAGTTCTCGGTCGAAGCGACGCGGTTTATGGCGGGTAAATTCCCGTTCTATCTGTTCGGTATTCCCGGCGCGGCGCTGGCGATTTATCACACCGCGCGTCCGGAAAAACGCCGGTTGGTATTAGGTTTACTGTTATCCGCGACCCTGACCGCCGTTCTGACGGGTATCACGGAGCCGATTGAATTCTCGTTCCTGTTCGCCGCGCCATTGTTATACGTGCTGCACTGCCTTCTGGCCGGATTGTCATTCATGCTTTGCCACATCTTTAATGTCGGCGTCGGCCAGACGTTTTCCGGCAGCTTAATTGATTTTATTCTCTTTGGTGTTTTGCAGGGGAATACGAAGAGTCACTGGATAAACGCTATTCTCATCGGGATCCCGCTGTTCCCCATTTATTATTTCAGTTTCCGCTTCATGATTACGCGATTTAATTTCAAAACGCCGGGACGCGAAGACGATAACGAAGAAACTAAACTTTATACCGGCTTTGTTGAATAAATCGAACTTTTGGCCGTAATCAGGATCAGATCACCACATTCCCGATCCTGTAGC
>NZ_JAEMGT010000049.1:0-9709 GCF_017655185.1 Rahnella sp. ChDrAdgB13
TTAGGTAGGTCATCCATTTAGACCTACCTAATAATTAACGTATGTAATAGTTAATTATGCTATCCAATTTTCTTTGAAACGATGGTCACTAATATGTTCCCAAACTGGAAGTATTTCTCTATATAACACATTGGCAGTATCTTTTTTACCAGCCATTTTGCAAGCTAGATATGCATAGGCTCCACAAATGTAATTCTTCCTATCACTCATCTCAAAGCATCTTTGTAGGATATCAGCTAACAGTTCAATGGATATCAACTTGTTATTTATGAAGTAGTCAAAAACGTTTTGCTCTTTGAACTTAGCAATAAGAATAGATCTAGCCAAGTAATAAAAAATAAAATAATTACTGCCATCCATCCTCGCCCAAAATTCGATATACTCTCCTGCCATATCTATAACTTTTTTGTGTTCAAATGAAGTTGCACAAGCCCTGAAGTTTGCTAAGGAAAAATTATCATCAAACTTAATTAAGTTGTTCTCTTTTAATGACCTAGTCCAGCAAATATTAGATTTAACAACTCTTGCTGGATTTCCTACAATTAAGGATTTTTTTTCATAAAACCCGCTAGTGATAGCCCCCGCACCAACAACTGAATCACACTTTATATTTGTTCCTTTCAATATTAAGCAATCCGTCGCAAGCCATACTCTATTTCCGATCAATACATCCTTAGCTTTATTTAAACGTTGGCCAGTATCATCAGAAAATATCGAATGCATATCAGAATTAAAAATCTTCGGATTCGCGAAGAGGCAATCATTACCAATTGTTACTTTGCCATACTCTACGATTTGAATTTTGATAGCATCATTACAGCTTAAACCATGCCCTATTTCTAAGGTGCAACCTTCACCAACAATTATCCGGCCCCTAATTTCACAAAAATTACCGATAGTTAATCTTCCGCCTTCCATAATCGTCACGTGCGCATTTACAAGCTTAGTATTTTCGCCGATAGAAAAATACGACAATTCATCACTCAACTCCAATGTGGAGGCAACCATGGATATCGATTTATTTAATTCATACTTACTAAAAATAGCTTCAGTCAGCTTATCAAATTTAACCATTTTCATACGGCCTTATTATTAATTTTAGATCCAATATTTTATCTATTTTGTATAAAATATTAAATTAACCATTTGGAATCAAAATATCTGTTTATATAATTGCCTTTTCCATCGTCAACCACTTTCGTGCTGACTCCATCAAACCGATTCCCCTCCACCACATTATTATCGGCATAATCACGATAAAACTTAAGGCTTCCATCCCTCGGTTTATCCCCGCAATCAAATCCTGATAAGTCCCGGTTCTGCCGGGATGCCAGCCAGATGCCCACGGGTTCATTTACAAAGGTGTTATTGCGAATGACGTTGTAGTCGCTGTGCTGCCAGCGGATCACGGATTTGCCTGTGCTGAAATGCTCGCCGCAGTTCTTATACAGAAATACGCCCCCTGCCCCGTTCGATTCAAACCGGTTACCTTCAATAAGATTGTATGCCGATGAGTCCACCGCTAATCCCTCCCGCTTTCCCTTGCCGAAACTCTCATGTCCATTATTGATAATCTGGTTATCCACGATTTTGTTATTGCGCGATGAATGTTCCAGGTAGATACCCGACATATACGAGTCGCGGACAACCGAGTGGCTCAACGTCGAATGAGTGACGTAATCGTCAAAGTATATCCCTACGCGTCCGCTGCCGGTGACTTCAACGTTTTCGAGGGTTATCCGTGTCGGTGTCCGGCGGTAGTTTTCTTCATGGTTCGCGCTGAGTTTGTTGGCGGCGATGTCGGAAGTGATACGGATGCCGCTGTGGGTAAAGTTGTGCACTTTGCAGTTACGGACAGTGACAGCGGATAACGGCTTACCCTTGCTGTTGATCAGTATGCCAAAAGGGCGTTGATTGTCCCCCTCGAGCACCGCATCCCGGCAGTCTAACGTGGTATTGCTGCTGGTGATGATGACCGCTTCTTTATAAACGCAGTGAGGGGATAGCGTGGTATTACCGCGGACATCAGGCAGTTCGCACTCATGAGAATGCATCGAAGGAACGGCGTCCGCGCAGGCGGAAAGAACCAAGGGAAGCAGGATGGGTAATGAGAAATATGCGCAGAGTTTGATCGGTAAACATTTTTGCATCTGAGCATATTCCTCAAAGGTGATCGTTACGAAGGTTGTCGCTTGATGTAATTCATCAGCAGCTTTTGGCTGATAAATACCGGCTGATACTGGCTGTCGGCTATTGCAGCAATATCGGCTTTGCGACCGCCATAATACACCGCATTAATCTGCGTATTTTGCAGCAAGTATAGACGGAATTGTTTGAACAGTTTCATGTCCGGCTTATATCCTGAGGTCCAGAACTGGTTCAGATGTCCCTGATAGGTAATGCCTTTAATGTCATACAGCGCGCTGCCCATCACTTTCAGCGGCTTGTTATGGATAAGCGCAGAGATACCGGCAGTGCTGTTAATCGTAACCACGGCTTTGGAGTGTGTCAGCAACTCAGGCATCGGCAGGTCATGCACGTAAATAACGCGGTTAGCGATACTGTATTTTTTACCCAGCTGGCGGATAAGCGGTCCGTACAGACGGTGCCCCCTGTCCATCGGGTGATGTTTAATCACCAGAAACTCGGTTGAAGGCGCTTTTTTAGCGAACGAGTGCATCACTTCATTAATGTAATCACGCACGTCGTTATACGGGCTGTGGTTACGGATCTGGCTGTCGTTATACACCTGCAAAATGGCCAGATAATAGCGCTGATCCAGATCTGTTTGCAGTTGCTGCAACACATGGCGCTGACGGAAGGCATACAGTTTTTTACGCCAGGCAGCACGGGTCCAGCAACGCGCCTCGTACCACGGCGAGAAGGATTTGTGATGGCGGTATTTCGGGAAATCATGGCGATAGCGCCATCCGGCGAGATAATATACGGTCGCGTGGCGGACGCGCTGCCAGCCTGAAGGTTTCAGGTGCTCGATTTCCGGCATAGTCATTGTTGGCAGGCTGCGGTAGAACTCCGCGTCGCGCGGCAGGCCGGAATAGGCGTTCACGCCACCTTGTTCCAGCGTGATGTAATGCGGCCGCAGGTAGCCTTCCTCGAAGGCGAGGAATCTCACGCCCTTGGCCTGCGCCCAGCGTTTAGCCGCCTGATGCAGCGGACGACAATCCCCGAAACACACGATGGTGTCGAAGTCGTACTCCTGCCAGGTTTCTTTCAGCCAGGTCGGAAACTCCTGAGGCGTCTGCTGGTACAAACGGTATTCACGCTTTCGCGAATACAATCTGTCACCGCCGTTGAAAACGACGTTCACCGCTTCACGCCCCAGTGACTCCAGCCACTGTGCTAAATCACTGAAGAAAGGCCCCATCGGCCCCTGCAACAGCAGATATTTTTTACCAGAAAGTAATGTCGTAAGCGCCTTACTGTCCATTTCTGTCCGTGTCCATTTACGCAAAAAGCTTAAAAGAGGCTGGTTCAGGTGGTCAATGTCACCCGGATCAACATGAGCAGTTTCCTGTAATAGCGAACTATCCTGCCCGCCTTAATCTTTGAGAATTGCATTTGCGCCCGTGGCGTCGCAGCAAGAAGTTCAACCGCCTGCTCCGCTAAAATAGGCTCCCGGCTATGCGGGTCGATATACGACGGGTAGGCAATCAGCGCCTGATAAACCACATCGTCTAATGTGAGGCTGCGCGTTCTGCGTGAACAGGTATGTTCATCGTGCGTCAGTCCCCAACCGGCATAAAAAGGCATGCCGTAACACACCACTTTTTTGCCGTGGAGTAAGGCTTCAAAACCTGACAATGACGTCAGGGTGTGCAATTCATCAGCAGCCTGAATACATTGGATTATGTCCGCATCCAGGGCCTGACTGTCTGCCCACCGGCTGACATCTTCAGCAGGAATATTTCCCTGCCGGTTCCCCACCAGAACATCCGGGTGCGGCTTATAAATAATGTAGGCATCCGGGTGGCGTTCCCGCACCGTGCGCAACAGCTCGCCGTTGGTGCGTAATCCCATCGTCCCGGTCAGGATCGACGCGTCGTCTTCCACCTGTCCCGGCACCAGAATCACGGTCTTTCCGCTGGCTCCGGCTGGCAGCGTAAACGCCGCGCCGAGGTTGTATTTACTGACTTTGCTGGCCACCAGTCTCTGGCGCAGTCGTGTTGCGCGTTGTTGCTGGAAACCGGTCAGACGGCTCGCACTGAGCAGCGTTTCGAGGTCACTTGGCCGCGTGGCGTCGTAGTAAATACCGGTTTTATCCAGCACCAGAGAAAGCGGCGGATGCAAATCAGAACCCAACCCGGCCGAACGCAGAAATCCATCTTCCATTCGCCATTGCGGGAGTCTTTTTCTTTGTGCATCCTCGTGCCAGCGGCGTTCGCCTTTGGTGCCCCACACCACGCAGGCGGATTCACCGGCATGACGTTTACTGAAATTCACTTTGTTTGTTTTGGTCCGCAGGAACGGTGCAAGAATGCTGCGCTTCCAGAGCGTCAGACCCGGCGACCACAAGCGCCCTGTCCGCTGCTGGTGATGCTGACGCTGCATCAGCAACCAGTTCAGTACGTCAAATAACGTTCCCGCCTGGCCGTTTACCGGGTTCAGATATCTGCTGTAACGCAAACAGGCTGCCCCGAATAAATCCTCGATGCTGGCGTTACCGCGTCGGACGCGAAGTTCTGCGGCTAGCGCATGACGGTCATCCGTCAGCCCCCAACCCGCGTACCACGGCTGACCAAACACGCTGACCGGTTTACCGGCGATCAGCGCTTCAAAACCATAATTCGACGTCACCACATACACGCGGCTGACGCGTTGCAATAACGACTGCGGGCTGACGTCCTGCGCAATCAGTTTTATGCGCGGATCCTGTTTCGCCTGCTCCCCGAGCTGCGTGAAGTAACCGGCTTTTTTCCCCGATAACACATCAGGATGCACCTTCACCCAAATCTCAGACTGCGGGTTTTCAGCCAGCGCCGCTTGCAGCATATTGTCGAACTGTTCTTTCCCGGCGTTGCCGTACACGACGGCCATGTCGCCAAAGGTCTGATCGACGACCAGCACCGCGCCCTGTTCCGGTTGCGCCAGGGTACACACCGGTGCCTGGTTGTATTTCGACAGGTCACCGTCGACGATCATCTGCATCGCCTGACGGGCATCGTCGTGCAGCAGGCGGTTCTCTTCATGCTGATGGATCAGCGTTTCCAGCGTGCTCGGCTGCGAGGCGTCGTAGTACATGCCCTGCGTGTCCAGCACCATGGAAAGCGGCGGACATCCTGAAACGCCCAGCCCCAGAGAACGGATAAAACCGTCCTCAAGGCGCAATACCGGCAGGCCAGATTTTTCGGCCAGCGCAACGGCTTTCGCGCCCGTTGGCCGGTAACCCCACACGGTAATCCGCGTGATGTCATCCGGCACCGGCCGCAGCAACGAAAGCTTGCGGCACGGTTCACCGAGAAATGCTTCCAGATGCGGGATGCGCTGAATGCCCGCAGAAAAGATCCCGATCATTAAATTGTCAGCACCACTTTCGCGGCAACGGCCAGCTGATACAGGATCGTCGAGATACCGCGCGTGACTTCGATGTTCTTCGATTCATACTTCGGCAGAACCATCAGCTCATCGCCCGGTTGCAGCGTTTTCACGTCATCCGCGTTAATCGCTTCGCCGTTCTGTTTAATCAGGATGACTTTCGAGTTACCCGCTTTCTGCGTAAAGCCACCGACTTTCTCGATATAATCTTCCGGGCTCAGCCCTTTCTGCCAGCTGACGGCGTTCGGGAACAGCACTTCGCCGTGGATCATGACCAGTGAGGTTTTTTCCGGAATATTAATCACGTCGCCATCTTCCAGGATCACCTGGTTCAGGTTGTCTTCGTTCAGGACCACTTCACCTTTCGGCACCACCTGACGCGCTTTATTCACAAAGCGGCTGACCAGTTGCGCTTCCTGCGCGCGCAGACGCCCTTCTTCCTGGGTGGAGGACTGGGCAGAAAGAGACGCTTCTTCCAGTTTCTGCAAGGTCAGATCCAGCATCTCTTTCTGGCGGATCGCCACGGAGCGGCGGTACAGCTGAATGGCATTGATCTGCGACATGGAGTTGGTGCGGATTTTCGGCAACAGCTGGCTCATGGTGGCGCCATACGGCAGTACCACGGCGTGTTCACCGGAATGTGCGCCTTCGATGCGCACCTGAATGGTGCCGGCATAGCGGTCAGAGCTGATGATCAGCTTATCGCCATCCTGCAATGACCGGCCCGGCGCAGAGCTCAGCGGGTAGTATTCGCTGCGTTTCATGCTGCCCTGCTGGCGGATGATGGTCATGTGCGTCGCGCCCGGTTTCGGACGTGCCCAGCTCAGGGCTTCGCTGACCGGGATCGTGCTGTCGCGGAATTCAAAGTCGTAGCTGTTGAAGACGTCGCCTTCCACGCTGAACGTGTGCTGACGTGGCCCGACAACGATGGTGTCGCCATCAGAGAATTGTGACAGGCGCAGATCGCCGTTCAGCAAAAAGTCATAAAGATTGATGCGCGAACGCACGCGGTCGTTGTGTTTCACCACGATATCGACATAGCTGCCGCGTTCGGTGTCGACGCCGCCCGCTTTGCTCAGGTAAGAGAGCAGAGAATCAGACGCCACACCGCCGTATAAGCCGGGGTTAGTGACGTAACCGGTCACAAAGACTTTTACCGGTTGCGCCTGTAACAACGAGGCGTAGACGTTTACGTTGGCCTGATAAACCTGTTTCACTTTGGTGGTGATCACACTGTTCAGCTGGCTGTTAGAAATACCGGCAACTTTGAGCGGGCCAACGTTTGGCAGGAAGATATTGCCTTTGGGGTCAACAGTCAGCGCGCCGTCAAAGTTGAAAGCGCCCCAGAGGCGGATCTGAAC
The DNA here is from genome assembly GCF_017655185.1 of Rahnella sp. ChDrAdgB13. NCBI lineage: Bacteria > Pseudomonadati > Pseudomonadota > Gammaproteobacteria > Enterobacterales > Yersiniaceae > Rahnella > Rahnella sp. ChDrAdgB13. Next base: position 6,915 of record NZ_JAEMGT010000049.1, read on the forward strand.
CTGATCGCCCAGCCCGACCACGTAGTTCGGGTTAAAACCAATACTTGCCGCGTTATCCGCCGCCGCACCGCCGGTGAACAACTGCGCACCAAACATACGGCTCATCACCGCCGGAACCGGCGGCGGTGGAGAATCATCAAACCCGGTATCCGACGACGTTTGCTGCGTCTGGCCGGTCAAAAATGTCGGCAAAGGTGCCGCACCGGTCATGTTCGGATCGGCATTAATTCCCACGGCATTCGCCTGGGTGAGCTGGCAGGCCAGCAAAATCAAAACGGACTTCAATAATTTCATAACAAGCTCTGTGTGCGATTCTTCAGGCTAAAAGGGCAGCGGAACAAACCGCATTAATCTTTGTGGTCATCGATGACCGCCAGCAATAATTTGATCGTCCCGAACAGCAGGCAGCAGACCAGCAGCCAGCTGGCAATCATGTAAGGCACATTCGGGAAGCTGGATTCCTGCGGCAGTTGCGGCGAGCTGATCACCGACAGCACTTTCAGTTTGCGGGCGGCTTCGACACGGGTCTTTTCAATCGACGTCAGCGTGAGCTTGTACAGGTCGGTGTCGAACTGAACTTTTGCCTTAATCTCTTCGAAATCAACCGCCATGCTGTTCAGCTGACGGCCATCCGGCGCGGTGATTTTGCTTTTTTCCTGATCAATCTGTTTGCCCAGCGACGTAATCGCATTCTGCGCACTGATCACCTGCGGCGCATCTTCACGCAGATAGGTCAGCAGATTGCGCAACTCGGCTTCCATCTGGATTTTTTGCCCGACCATTGTGTTCACCAGCGAGGTGGCGGCCACGGCCTGAGCTTCAGGATCAAGAATGTTGTTCTGGTTCTGATAAGCCAGTAACTGTGTTTTGCTGACGTTCAGACGCGCCCGCGCATCAAGCATTTCCTTTTCGGCAAAGGCTTGCTGGTCACGCGCAATCTTATGGGAGATTTCGTTGATGAAGCGTTCGGATTCTTTCAAAACCGCATTGTTGAACTGTTTGGCAAATTCAGGCGTAAAACCCTGCGTGCCGATGGTTAACAGGCCTGTTTTATCGTCATAAGTGACGGAAATACGGTCGCGGTAATAGTTGAGGAATTGTTCGCTTGTCGCGTCTTTTGGCAGACGGTAGAAGAAATCCAGGCCGCTTTTTGCAAAGGCAGAATGGAAGTCGAGTTGCTTATCGAGCGCCATCATCATGTCAGGCGAGTTTATGTATTCTTTTAAATACATTGCGTCCTGAGCAGTGCTTGGGTTTGCAGCGCCCAGCAGCAAGCCGACATTCAGACTGGAGCCACTGATGTCGTTTGAGCTTTTAATCGCAACCGTAGATTCGCTGAGATAACGCGGGTGGCTGAAAATCACCAGATAGATAATCAGCAACGCCATCGGCAATCCCACCACAATTTTGCCCAAATTGCGGTTCAGCGTAGCCATACTAAAATGCGGAGATCGACGAACCCGGGCAATATGTTCCCCGGGCCAGGCAGACTTCATTTTTTCAATAAGCATTTATTTATTATCATCATGACAAATAGCACGCTTTTAGCGTCGTGCTTTATTAAAAGTCCCGTGAATCTGCCTTATTTCCCCTGCGGAATACTCACGGTGCGTAATTATTTCAAATATTATTTCAGTCGAAAATGCGCACCAGACCGGCGACGTTTTTCTCTTTATTGGTGACCAGCAATACGGAAACCCGATGTTTCTGCATCAGCGTTTCTGCATCCGTAATCATCATGTCCGCCGGTAATGTCAGTGGCGAGCGGGTCATCATGTCGGCGGCACAAGCGCAGTCGAGCTGAGCATTCTTTTCCATATAACGGCGTAAATCGCCGTCAGTAATAATGCCGACCAGTTGCTGCCGGGCATTATTAACGGCCACCATGCCCTGACACCCGCAGGTAATTGCTGAGATCACCTGGCGGAACAACGTATCTTCCTGAATGGTCGGCACGTTGGTTTGCATGACATCCGCTACGCGGGTCAGCAAACGGCGGCCCAGAGAACCGCCCGGGTGATAACGTGCAAAATCCGTCGGCAGGAATTTACGCTGATGGATCAGGGCAACGGCCAGCGCATCGCCAATTGCCATGGTTAGCGTCGTTGACGTTGTCGGCGCGAGATTATTCGGGCAGCTTTCGCTTTCCATCATCAGCTCAAGCGTGGCGTCAGCATATTTCGCCAGCGTCGATGCGCTGTGATTTGTGATCGCGATAATCCGGTTACCGAACTGACGCAGAGAAGGAATGAGCTTGAGAATTTCGTCCGTTTCACCGCTGGCTGAAATCAGGATCAGCAGGTCATACGGCGTGATCATTCCCAGATCGCCATGAAAGGCTTCTGCCGGATGAATAAAGAAGCTTGGAGTGCCGGTCGAGGCCAGCGTCGCGGAGATTTTACGCCCCACATGGCCTGACTTTCCCATGCCAGAAAGGATGACGTGGCCTTTGCATTCCATAATCAGTTTTAATGCTTTCTGATACTGGACGCTGTCGAGCTGAGCAGAGAGGCGTTGCAACGCATCGGCCTGCTCGGAAAGTGTGCTGCGAACGGATTCGATCAGACCCGGCTGTAAAGATGCACCTGCCGTGCCGCCAACTACCTGATTATCTGCCACTTTAATACCCTGCCTGGGATTAAACTCACTCCGTCACAATGCAAAAGAGTGGGTACTTATAATGGTTAGCCGATCAAGCAAATGTGTCCTGATGAATTCCATTTCTTAGAGCCTATCCCAATAGGATTTTATTCCAGATAATGATGCCGCAGGTAAAATGCAGCATCGCCTCATAA
>NZ_JAEMGT010000050.1:0-27819 GCF_017655185.1 Rahnella sp. ChDrAdgB13
GCTACAGGATCGAGAATGTGGTGATCTGATCCTGATTACGGCAAAAAGTTCGATTTATTCAACAAAGCCCATTAGTTAAGTTGATGTTAGGATCTTCTTACGTTGCTAAGTATTCAATTACGACCCGTAATGTATGTTTTTCGTCAGTGAAATACCCTTGTGAATAATGAGTGTAGATGCTGACGTTCAAACGTGTTGTTTTTTATAGCCAAAACATTGTGTTTCACCTCGAAATAACCGGTTATGAGGTATACTGCGCAGAAGTACCGTTCCTGTTAGTGTATGCGGGGCAAATCAGCCCGGCAGTTGATGGAGAAATAAGTTGCGGGTCAGGCGTTCATTAACGATTAAACAGATGGCGGCGGTATCCAGTATTGCTGCAGTCACCATTTGTATTTTTATCGTCATCCAGTTGTTTCACTTTGTGCAACAGCGGAGGGACGATTACGCCCAGCAACTTGAAAATATTGCACATTCTGTCCGCGAACCGCTGTCGCAGGCGGTGCTCGATGTCGATCTGGAAGAAACGCAGGACATTCTCAATACCCTGCAACCGGTCGGGATTCTGAGCCGTGCCGACGTCGTGATGCCTAATCAGATTGCTGCATTGCACACGCATTTCCCGCCGGGCAGACCGGTGCCGCAGTGGGTTACCCGCGGTTTCAATCTGCCCGTCACCATTTCTGTTCCCCTTTATTCTGCGGCTGCCAGCCCTAAAGCCCCCAAGCCGCTGGCGTATCTGGTTCTTCAGGCGGATTCGTACCGCATGTATCAGTTTATCGTCAGCGCGCTGTCGACCATGCTGACAACCTATCTCCTGCTGTCACTGATCCTCACCATCTCGGTGAGCTGGGTGGTGAACCGCCTGATCGTCAAACCGCTGCGCACCATTGCCAGAGAGCTGGAATCGCTGCCGGAAAGTGAAGTGCCTTATCACCAGCTGGTGCTGCCGGAGCGCCATGAAGACGATGAAATTGGCATGCTGGTGCGCAGTTATAACCGTAATCAGCAGCAGCTGGAAAAAGCGCAGCAAAGCATGAATGACGCGCTGCTGCCCGCGGAAGATAGCCTCAATAATGCCGAGCAGTTTATGCTGCGCCTTCAACACCGGCTGCATTCGTCGGAGCCGGAAAAGGGCTTCCACCTGCTACTGATCGGCATTGAAAGCCTGCGTGACGACGGCCATGTCAGCTGCCCGCTGATCTCTTCTATTATGGATGTGCTGCCGGAACACTGTTTGCTGGCGCGTCTGAGCTACAACGAATTTGCGTTGCTGGCGGGCGATGTGCCACGGCCATTTATGGCGATGCGCCTTGCGCGACAAATCATGGAACGCATTAATGCGCCGCAGGAAAGCGATTCCGGGAATATGTCCCTGCATCCGACCGGCAGCATCGGCATTGTTCAGCACACGGGCGAAACGCCGGTGACCGCACAGCAGCTGATGGCGAATGCCCGTGCGGCCAGAGTGTCGGCGTATCAGCAGGGCAAAAACCAGATTCTGTTTTTCGAACCGGAACTCACTGAGAAAATTCAGAAACGCCTGTTGCAGGAAAATGAAATTCTGCACGCGATGGAACAGAACGATTTCACGCTGTTCATCCAGCCGCAGGTCAATATGGAAACCGGCACGGTGTTGGGCGCTGAAGCCCTGTTGCGCAGAAAAATGGCCAACGGCAGTTATGGTCTGGAAAGCGATTTCATCGTGCTGGCCGAAGAAATCGGCGTAATGAGCATGCTGGGTTACAAAATCCTCGAACTGGGCTGCGGCATTCTTGCCGACTGGCAACAGCGCGGCATTACCTTACCGCTCTCGGTGAATTTATCCGGCGTCCAGGTTCAGCAGCGTAATTTCCTGCCGGAACTGCGCAGCCTGCTCAGTCGCTACAAAATTAATCCGGGTCAGCTGGTGCTGGAAATCACCGAAACGGCGCGCATTGATGATTTGGATCGCGCGCTGTTGTTGCTCAGCGAACTCCGCGCCGTGGGCGTCTCGATTGAACTGGATGATTTCGGCCTGGGCTATTCCGGGCTGGAATATCTCAACCGCCTGCGTTCTTTACCTATCGATGTGATCAAAATTGACCGCAGTTTCGTCAGCGTTCTGCCGGAAGACGAAGTGATGGTAAACATTGTGGCCTCAATTGGCCGCGCGATGGATATTCAGCTTATTGCAGAAGGCGTTGAAACCGAAGCGCAGCGCCAGTGGCTGCTGAAAGAAAATATCCGGTTCGGGCAGGGCTATTTATTCTCTGCGCCGCTTTCTAAAGAAGAGTTCGAAGAGAAATTCTGTCAGCCCGCCTGAATCCGATAAAGGGCAGGAAACCCCTTCCTGTCCGGCCTTTTTTACCCCTCCTTTACTTTTTTTAATTACATTACTTATTGCTGAATGCTTTCCGCTCTGGTTTTTCATGAACCGTTATTGCAGTGCGAAACGAAATATTTCCATCATGTTGTGTGTGTGTTATTTCCCTGCTGCCGCTCATTACCTTTGACCTTACAAAAATAGAAGGCGGCGCAATCACTTCAGGATGGGTATTTATGAAAAAATCACTCTTCAAGAGTCTGTATTTTCAGGTTCTTCTGGCAATCACCCTCGGAATTTTACTGGGACATTTCTACCCCGAACTCGGCGCTCAAATGAAACCATTGGGTGATGGTTTTGTTAAATTAATCAAAATGATCATCGCCCCTGTCATCTTCTGTACGGTGGTGACCGGCATTGCGGGCATGGAAAGCATGAAAGCCGTGGGGCGCACCGGGGCGATCGCGCTGCTCTACTTTGAAATCGTCAGTACGCTGGCGCTGATTATCGGCCTGGTGATTGTGAATATCGTCCAGCCGGGCGCGGGAATGAACGTCGATCCGGCGGCGCTGGATGCCAAAGCGGTCGCGGTTTACGCCGAGCAGGCGCAGAGCCAGGGCATTATTCCGTTCCTGCTGGATGTCATTCCGTCGAGCGTGATCGGCGCATTTGCCAGTGGCAATATCTTGCAGGTGTTGCTGTTTGCCGTGCTGTTCGGCTTCGCGCTGCACCGCATGGGCCACAAGGGCCAGCTGATTTTCAACGTCATCGAAAGCTTCTCACAGGTCATTTTCGGCATCATCAATATGATCATGCGTCTCGCGCCGTTAGGGGCATTCGGGGCGATGGCATTCACGATTGGTAAATATGGCGTGGGTTCTCTGGTGCAGCTCGGTCAGCTGATTCTGTGTTTCTACCTGACCTGTATTCTGTTTGTGGTCGTGGTGCTGGGGCTTATCGCCCGCTTTACCGGCTTCAGCATCTTCAAGTTTGTTAACTACATTAAAGAAGAACTGCTGATCGTGCTGGGTACGTCGTCCTCTGAATCCGCGCTGCCGCGGATGCTGGATAAAATGGAGCGTCTGGGTTGTAAGAAATCAGTGGTGGGGCTGGTTATCCCGACCGGCTACTCGTTTAACCTCGACGGCACCTCGATTTACCTGACCATGGCGGCCGTGTTTATCGCACAGGCGACCAATACCCATATGGATATCTGGCATCAGATCACCCTGATTGTCGTGCTGTTGTTGTCCTCGAAAGGGGCGGCGGGCGTGACCGGCAGTGGTTTTATCGTTCTGGCGGCGACGCTGTCAGCGGTCGGGCACTTACCGGTTGCCGGGCTGGCGCTGATTCTGGGCATTGACCGCTTTATGTCAGAAGCACGTGCGCTGACCAATCTGGTGGGTAACGGCGTGGCAACCATCGTGGTTGCAAAATGGTGTGATCAGCTGGACGAAGGTCAGTTAAAAGCGACGCTGAATGGTCAGAAAGGTCTGACGGAAGCTGAGAAATCGGCGTCAGGTTTCTGAATAATGGTCTCTGAACGGATGAAAATATCGCTAACCGTTCCAAAAAACGCATTTATTTAGGCTCAAAATCCCCTAATAACCACCGGTTACTTGATGTAACCGGTGGATTATCTTCATAATAACTCCCTCAAAGGCCACCTCCGGCGCTTTTTACCAGAATATTTTCACGGGCTGCGCGACATTGCGAAAAACGCGCGGTCTAACGAAGGGCTGTAATTTACGTCCTTAACTTACGCATTCAGTTCCTGTGGGCTCGCCGAACAGCACCGGCAGGACAGCATATTTGAACATTAGATTGTCATTACGTAGGGGTTCACATGCAGGGCACCAAAATCCGTTTACTCGTTGGTGGATTGTTGCTGGCAGCAGCCGCAAGTCATGTGCAAGCTGAAGCATTACAACCTGACCCGGCCTGGCAGCAGGGCAAGTTGGATAATGGATTTACCTGGCAGTTGCTGACCACGCCGCAACGTCCGAGCGATCGTATCGAATTACGCCTGGTGGTACGCACCGGCTCGCTGGCAGAATCTGCCCAGCAGGCGGGCTACGCCCATTTCCTGCCGCGTCTGGCGCTGATGCACAGCGAAGGATTCAGCACGTCTGAGCTGCAATCACTCTGGCAGCAAAGTATCAATCCGCAACGGCCATTGCCGCCCGCGGTCAGTTCCTATGATTTCACGATGTATAACCTGAGCCTGCCGAATAACCGCCCGGAGCTGCTGAAAGATGCGCTGAACTGGCTGGCGAATACGGCGGGTAAAATCTCTGTGACGCCTGCGCTGGTCAGCGCCGCGCGGCAGGAATCGCAGGATCCGGTGGGTTCATTGCCGCAAAATACGCAGGATGCCTGGTGGCGTACCCGTATCGTCGGCTCAACGCTGGTGGGGCATAGCCCGGATCAGCTGCCGACCAAACCGGTCAATATCGAAGCCCTGACGAAGTTTTATCATCAGTGGTATACACCGGACGCCATGACGCTGTTTGTGGTGGGTAATGTCGACAGCCGCGCGCTGGGTGAACAAATCAACCGGACATTCTCGCCGCTGAAAGGCAGCCGTCAGACGCCACAAACGTTGCCGACGTTGTCGGAAGTCACCACCAAATCCATGACCACGATGGACGGCAACCTGACGCAAGATCGTCTCTCATTAATGTGGGATAACGCGTGGCAGCCGATTCAGGATTCGCAGGCGCTGGCCGCTTACTGGCGCAGTGATCTGGCCCGCGAAGCGCTGTTCTGGCATCTTCAGGAAGCCCTGAAAAGCGCTTTTGAAAACAAAAAAGACGCCACAACACCGGGCCCTGGCCTTGGTTTTGATTGCAACGTCCAGTATCAGCGTGCGCAGTGCGCTATTCGTATTGAAGCGCCACAGGCTAAGCTGACCGAACTGTTCAAGCGTCTTTCCAAAGAACTTCTGGCCGTGCGTGACAAAGGGATTTCTCAGGCTGAGTTTGATGCGCTGATTGCGCAGAAGAACGATCAGCTGAGCAAACTTTTCGCCACTTACGCGCGTACCGACACCGACGTGCTGATGAGCCAGCGTTTACGCTCGCAGCAAAATGGCGTTGTCGACATCGCGCCTGAGCAATATCAGCAATTGCGTCAGCAGTTCCTTAGTACGCTGACGCTGCCGGTGCTGAATCAGGAGCTGAAACAACAGCTTTCCCGCGAACCTGCCATGCTTATCGCACAACCTAAAGGTGAGCCAGAACTGAATGCGGGTGAACTGCGGGCGGTATATGACAAAGTGATGGCACCGGTGGAGAGCGCTCCGGCAGCGGGTGATGTGCCGGCGGCATCGGCGGCGGCGAGTGCGCAATAAGGGAGAATCCCTTATTTATTCCCGGTTAGGATGGGTGAAAGTTTCGGTTTTTTAAGTGCAGCGCTCACTTAACTCACCGCGCCGAAACCGATAAAGAGAGGAAAGTGCTTTTCCTCTCTTTAATCTCTCCTCGCTTTTTCACTCCGCGCTATCGCTCGCTGGCTATGTTTCAGCAACCGCAGTGACAGACTGGAAATCTTGCCGCTGCGCGGTACCTTTGCTCGGGTTTCGAGCCATAGGTCTCGAACCTCTCGCGCAGCAAGCTTTCTGAAACGCCCGTACGATCTTAAATTCAAAACCAATATGCTTTTAGAAAGTTAAAAATGGCGTGATCAAAAATCCTGCTGAACGGAGCGGCTTCGAGACCTGCGGCTCGAAGACCGAGAGAAGGAAGTGCGAAGCACCAGGATTTGCGCCACTCGCTTAAGTGACAGAACATGTCCGTCTTGCCTGCGGTAGCGCGCAGTAAAAAGACGTGGGAGATCCAAGAGGGGCCCGTCATGGCCCCTTTTGGGCGGTTTCGGCGCAGCGAGTTAAGTGATCACTGCAATAAAGAAACCGAAATACCCACGGTCAATTTTGGCAGCCCCGCTGGCAAGCGAAAAACCGCCCTTATACCCGCTCTGGCATAAACTCCACAGGAATGATCGCCCCGCGATGCTGAATCACAGTACTCGCAGTCTCATGCCCGCGCACGGCGGCTTCCACCGCGCTGCCACCGGTTAACCGAACAGCCAGATACCCGGCGCTGAATGAATCGCCCGCCGCAGTGGTATCAATCACTTTCTCTTTCGGTAATTTAACCGCCGGAACGTCGTGCAGTTCGCCTTCGGCGCTGGATACGATGCAGCTGTCAGCGCCGCGTTTTACCACGACTTCACTGACGCCAAGCGCGTGGGTGCGGGCTATCACTTCGTCGTACGGCTTCTGGCCCCACAGCATATCTTCGTCATCAAGCGTCAGAAATGCGATGTCCGTGCAGGAAAGCATGGCGTTGTAAGCCGCCTGCGTTTGCTCTTTGTTCGCCCATAAGCGCGGACGGTAGTTGTTGTCGAAAATGACTTTTCCGCCGAGTGAACGACACGCTTGCAGCAGTGTCATCAGACGTTTACGGCTTTCATCGTTCAGAATTGCCAGGCTGATCCCGCTCAGATACAGATAATCAAACTCTGCCAGCTTCTGGCAAATCTCTTCGGATTGCGGGCTGTCGAGCCAGTAACGCGCGGCGGCATCGTTGCGCCAGTAGTAGAACGTGCGCTCACCGGTGCTGTCCGTTTCAATCACATACAGGCCAGGTAGTTTGTTTTCCAGACGCTGCGTCAGCGCGGTGTGGACACCTTCCTGCTGCCACGCCTGTAACATCTCATTGCTGAAACTGTCATTGCCGAGCGCTGTCACGTAGTGAACGTTCAGCGCTTCAGGCGAAACCTGGCGGGAAATATAAACAGACGTGTTCAGCGTGTCGCCACCAAAACCACGGTGAAGGGCATCGCCTTTCTGAGACAATTCGATCATGCATTCGCCGATAACGGCAATATTTTTGCTGGTCATTGTACCTGGCCTATGTCTGAAACATTAAAACGAAAGAAAAGACCGTCATTATTGCGCTCTAGTCTCTTCATAAGAATGCGGTCAGTCAAATAAATTAAAACGAGGTTTTATTTTTTTAGGCAGGAAGCGAAAAAATGAAATAAAAGGAGGGTAAAAGTGGAAGCAGCAGAACTTCCACCTGGGCATCACCGTGGGAAGGCTACTGGCTTTCTTTACGCAGTTCGGTCACCGGTCGGCCCCCGATCCCCCAGTTATCGGTATCGACTTCATCAATGACCACAACCGTGGTGGCCGGATTTTTACCCAGCGTATCGGCCAGCAGCTGGGTCACGCCGGCGATAAGTGCCTTTTTTTGTTCGACGGTTGCGCCTTCTCGGGTGATTTTGATATTCACGTAGGGCATTTTTTTCTCCGTATCGGGTAAGCAAAAGGGAAATAACGTGCGGTCAGTTCTCCACTGTAGAAGCGGATGAAAAGAACCGCCAGCCGGCCTTTTTGGTTTTTTATGCGGGCAGAACGGCGAGAAATGCGGAGTGATTAAAGTTTCCCCGCGCAGCGCCGATAGATATCTCTACTAATGAAAGCCAGGAAATCGGGCTACTAATCACCTTGTAGTCACGCAACACATGTTGCCGCATGTCCCCTGATGATCTGATTCTTATTCATGACGGCAGAAAAATATGATAACTAAGATGATGTTAGGGCTGATTACGCCTTCTTTTACCGCTATCGAACGCGTAAAAGCACAGTCTTACTGGCGTCAATGTCAGAGAGTGTACCGTTTTCAGCCGATTTATCGCACTACAGGAAAACTGTTGGGGATTGAATTGCTGACCGGGGTTTTCCACCCTGCGAACCCGCATAAATTCATTTCGCCCGAAGAATATTTTGTCGCGATCGCTGTCGGTAAACGCCTGCAAATCGTTCAGGAACAACTTAACCTGTTGCAGCGCTGGCAAAATCTGTTCATCGATAACGAATTACTGGCGTCAATCAACGTCGATGGTCAGGTGCTGGAAATGTTGCAGTCTGATTCCGCGCTGCAAGCGCAAATCAACGCGATGCCATACGTCCGTTTTGAACTGGTCGAAAGTGCTGAACATGCGCTGAGCATTCCGTTGTCCCAGATTGAACAATCCGACCGGTTGTGGCTCGATGACTTTGGTCAGGGCATTGCCAACTTCTCTTCCTTCACCACCTGGCACTACGAATACATCAAAATTGCCCGCGATTTGTTTATTCTGCTGGGTCAGAGCGAAGAAGGCTCGCGCCTGTTTTACACGCTGGTGACGCTGATGAAGCGCTACAGCAAAGGCGTCATTATCGAAGGGGTCGAAACCGCCGCTGAATGGGCGATGGTGCGTAATTCTGATGCGCTGGCCGCTCAGGGCTATTATCTGGCGCGACCCGTTGTTTTCGACCATCTGGATAATCTGCCAATACATTTCAAAGGATAATGAATCACACCTAACTCGCTGAGGCTAAGTCTCAAAATGCCGGGTGAGTTGATGTGGTGTGATGCATTATCATCACGCTGATTTTTAAGGCGTTATCAGTGCCCCTTCTTCACGTTTTATCCCTCCTGATGCAGACCGTTTCCGGCAAGCTGTGACGAATTCAACTATGGTTAAACTCTGGGATTCGTTAACTGTTTGAAAGGAACAGCGTTATGACGCGCACAGGTAAAGTGATCTCCTGGGTTGTCGGTGTGATTGTTATTCTGTTGATTGCCATCGTGATTTTCATCGCGATGTTCGACTGGAACCGCCTCAAACCCACGATAAATCAAAAGGTCAGTACTGAGCTCAACCGGCAATTCGCGATCCGCGGTGATTTGGGCGTGGACTGGTCGCGGCAAAAAGATGAAGCGGGCTGGCGGGCGTGGGTTCCCTGGCCTCACATCCATGCGGAAGATATCGTGCTCGGAAACCCTTCCGACGTTCAGACCGGCGAAAAAGACGCGCAGATGGTGAAACTCGCCCGCGTTGATGCCAGCATTGCGCCGCTCGCGCTGCTGCACAAAGAAGTGCTGATACCACGCATCTGGCTGAAACAGCCGGATGCCTCGCTGCTGCGTTTGGATAACGGCAAAAATAACTGGACGTTCAATCTCGCTAACAGCGACACCAAAGACCCAGCGCAGCCGCCATCAGCCTGGTCATTTACTCTCAACGATATCGTGTTTGATCGCGGGCAGATTGACTATAAAGACGCCAAACTCAAAGCCGATTTCCGCGCCGTGATTGATCCGCTGGGTAAACCGCTGCCGTTTACGGAAGTGATCGGCGATAAGAAAGATGCGCCGAAAACCAAAACCCCGCCTTACGTGTTTGGCTGGAAAGTGGACGGGAAATACAACGGCGAATCCCTGTCGGGCAGCGGGAAAATTGGCGGAATGCTGGCGCTGAAAGACCCTGACGCGCTGTTTCCGTTACAGGCGGATGTGCGTTCGGGTAAAACCCGCGTAGCCGTCGCCGGGACATTGCAGGATCCGATGAACCTCGGCGGTCTGGATTTACGCCTGAAATTCTCCGGGCAGACGCTGTCTGATTTGTACGGTCTGACCGGCGTCCTGCTGCCGCAAACGCCGCCGTATTCTACCGACGGCCATTTGTCGGCAACATTGCACGGGAAGAACGGCGCCATTTACCGTTATCAGAACTTTAACGGCGAGATTGGCGACAGCGATATTCACGGCTCGCTGACCTATGAGGCCAGCAAACCAAGGCCAAAACTGACCGGCGACGTGGTGTCCAAACAGCTGCGTTTTGCCGATCTCGCGCCGCTGATCGGGGCTGATTCCAATACGGATAAAGCGAAACGTGGCGAAACGACCCGTCAGCCTTCTGACAAAGTGCTGCCGGTAGAGAAGTTTGATACCAAAAGCTGGCGCGTGATGGACGCGGATGTGAAATTTAGCGCCAAACGTATTGAGCACGGTAAATCGCTGCCGCTGAGCGATTTAAGCACGCACCTGAAACTCACCGACGGCGAAATTCTGCTCGACCCTCTGCGTTTTGGCGTGGCGGGCGGTAATCTCAACTCCACCATCCGGCTGGAGGGCGACAAATCGCCGATGCAGGCGCGTGCGGATATTCATGCGCGTAAGCTGAAACTGAAACAGTTGCTGCCGAGCGTTCAGTCTATGGAGCGCAGTCTGGGCGATCTCAACGGCGATGCGACGCTGACCGGCACCGGGAATTCGGTGGCCGCGTTGCTCGGCACCAGCAACGGCGACATGAAAATTCTCATCAACGACGGCGTGATCAGCCGGGGTCTGATGGAACTGGCCGGGCTGAACGTGGGGAACTACGTGGTCAGCAAATTGTTCGGCGATGACGAAGTGGCGATCAACTGCGCCGCCGCCAACGTGAACGTCAAAAACGGGCTGGTAACGCCACGGTTGTTTGTGTTCGATACCGAGAATGCGGTGATCAACATTACCGGTAGCACCAATATGGCGACGGAACGTCTGGATTTGTCGATCAACCCCGAAAGCAAGGGCGTGCGTATTCTGACGCTGCGTTCACCGCTGTATGTCCGCGGCACGTATAAAAATCCGGACGCCGGTGTAAAACCCGGCCCGCTGATCGCCCGTGGCGCTGCTGCCGTCGCGCTCGGCGCGGTCGTCGCCCCGGCCGCTGCATTGCTCGCACTGATTTCCCCAAGCGACAACGAAGAAAACCAGTGCGGTCCGATATTGCAGCAGATGAAGGAGAAGTGATTGATACGCTCCTCCCGGCGAAAGGGAGGAGCTGATTTCACCGGGGCACCGGATCCAGTACTGCGCAGCTATGATCCTGGATTTCTTCGGTCGAGGCGTTGTTGAGTTTGAGTAAATCGCGCTCGCTGGCGAGCAGCAGGAAGTCGCCGCCTGGCAGGCTGACCATCGCCATGCCGAAGTGGCCCATTTTTTTATCTGCGTCCGGCACGCCTTGCGCCAGAATTCTGAACGCGCCTTTCTCATTGAGCTCGGTGGGCGTCACTTTACGCGCCAGGTACGTGTGGCCCAGCAGTTTGTCCGGCAGTTCCTGCCAGTTGTATCCCATCTGCGCGCCCTCTCTGGCCAGCGTAGTTTTTACCTGCGGCAACAGACAGGAAATATGGATGTGCAGCTGATTCTGCGAGCGTCCGTATTGTGAATTAATCGCCAGCGAGATATTGCTGTCATCAATCGGTTTGCCGTATTTATCCGCCATAAAATGCCGCGCATTCCAGGCCTGATTGAAAAAGTTCGGCGTTTCCGGCTCCAGCAGCGCCGGGCTTTCCATACCGGTGATCCGCGTGCTGGGCGTCAGTAAATACTGCAATGGCCCGTTCAGATCCTTCAGCACCACAAATCCGTGTTGTTCATCCACCTGCGCGCAGGGATCGGGTTTGCCCGTGCTGCGCTGATTCGGCACGCATTTTTTGCTGATGATGTTCCACAAGGCGTTAGGATTGGAAGAGTGGGGCCAGAAATACCAGAAAGCGGCGGCAATGATGATAAGCAGGAGCAGGGCAGGCAAAACTAATCGTCGTAAACGCATAAGAAACCTTCGCAGAAGGCACCGTGCCAGGCGAAAAACCTGGCACGGTGTCCGGATCAGTTACAGCGACTGATGGGCAGTTTCTTTGGACAGCAGCAGCGCGACCAGCGTCAGCGTTGCCATAAAGGCCAGATAAACGCCCACATAGAACAACCCGTAATGAGTTGCCAGCCAGGTGGCGATGTACGGCGCGACGGACGCACCCAGTATCGAAGACACATTATAGGAGAAGGATGCGCCGGTGTAGCGGACTTCTGTCGGGAACAGTTCAGGCAGCAGCGCGCCCATCGGACCAAACGTCAGCCCCATCACCATAAAACCGCACAGCAGGAAGACCATCACCAGCGCCTGCGAGCCTGAACCGAGAATGGTCGGGAAGCACAGTGCGAAAACAATCATCAGCAAGGTAATGCAGATCATCGTTTTGCGACGCCCAAATTTATCCGCCAGCTGACCGGCAATCGGTACCATTACGCCGAAACCGACCACGCCAATCATCAGCATCAGCAGGAATTCATTACGCGGAATGCCCAGGCCGGCGGGCTGCGCTGCTGTGCCGTAACCCAGTGAATACACGGTCATGATGTAGAACAGCGTATATGTTGCCACCATGATGAACGTGCCGAGCAGGGTCGCTTTTTTGTATTTGGTGAACAGCGTGCCAATCGGCACTTTTACCTGTTTACCGGCTTTGGCAATTTTAGCGAAGACCGGCGTTTCGTGCAGGGAAACACGCACGTAAAGGCCAACCAGCACCAGCACCGCAGAAAGCAGGAACGGCACGCGCCAGCCCCAGGAAATAAACTGTTCGTCGGTCAGCAGCCAGGACAACAGCAGGAACATCCCGTTAGCGAAGAAGAAGCCAATCGGCGCGCCAAGCTGCGGGAAAGAACCGTACAGCGCGCGTTTTTTCGGTGGCGCATTCTCCGTTGCGAGCAATGCCGCGCCGCCCCATTCGCCGCCCAGACCGAGACCCTGACCAAAACGCGCCAGCGCCAGCAGCATTGGTGCGAAAACGCCAATCGTCGCGTAAGTCGGCAGCAGGCCAATGACAACGGTGGAAACGCCCATGGTCAGGAGGGACGCCACGAGCGTCACTTTACGCCCTACGCGGTCGCCGAAATGCCCGAACAGCGCGGAGCCAATCGGACGCGCAATAAAGGCGATAGCGAAAGTGGCGAGCGACTGTAGCGTGGCGGCCGTCGGGTCGCCCTGCGGGAAGAAGATGTGCGGGAACACGATCACCGCAGCGGTGGCATAAATGTAAAAGTCGAAAAACTCGATGGCCGTCCCGATCAGCGACGCAACGATGACTTTTCCGCGTGAGTTCTGATTCACCAGGTTGGCGTCAGCTTCTAATTCTTGAGCGATGGAGGCTTGCATAAGTGTTTCTTATTTGTTGTTGATGAAATAGAGGGTTTGTAAATAAATGTGTGGTGAAAGGGCATCTTATGCACAGCCAGACGGGTTTTCAACGAGGGAGAAATGCCTAAAAACGGCATTTCGGGCGGGATCGGGGGAATCTTTTTTGGCGTTGCCCGTTTGCAAATCATAAGTTTGCTCAATGGAACAAATTCAGAGTAACTGACTGCAAAACCGTGAAATAAAAGTACGGCCATTAGTCAGTTATTCTGGTTTTAAGGGCAGTGAGAAGTGCTATCTGGTGTTATTCACTGCTTTTTGACTTCTTTTCCAGAGTTAACGGCGGTTATATGCATTTCATCTGGCACGATGAGGTCGTCAGGCGTGTATTCGCTGTCGTTTCCCGATGTCGTTTTGGCCGTTTTTGCGCCTTTTTTCCCATGATCGGGCATTACCGGGTCATCTTTGTATTTCGCGGTGGCAATCCACGCGGCGACAAACAACGTCAGGCGGGCGAAGAAATAGAAGAACGCCATCAGGCCAATGACCGACCCGAACGCCGCGCCGGAAGGCGAGGTGGCCAGTTTCGGCAGTGTCATGGTCATCACGAATTTAATCACCTCAAAGCCAATCGCCGCCAGCAGCGTGCCGCGCAGCAGGGCTTTCTTGCGCGGTTTATGGCGCGGCAACATCCAGAAAATCCACAGGAACAGCAGATAGTTGGCCGCAATGGAAATTACCAGCGCAATACTGGTCATCACCGGTCTCAGCCACTCGATACCGCCGAGCCCCAGCGCATCCACAATGGTTTTTTGCGCCGCACCGGCAATAGACGTCAGCGACAGCGTGATGATCAGCGCCAGCACCAGCCCGGTCAGCGAAATAAAATCGCGAATGTAGCGGCGGTAAATCTTCTCCTGATCCTGCGGATTGCGTTCCCAGACGTCACGCGACTGCGCGCGGATCGCCTCGCGCAGATTTCCCATCCAGCTGATGCCGGAGTACAGCGCAATCAGCAGGCCGGATAACCCGACGGCGGTGCGTTGCTGAATGGCCGTATTGACCGTGCTTTTCAGCGTATTCGCCAGATTCGGGTCGCTGATGCTGTTCACGATTTTATTGATGAGACCGGCCAGCAGATCCGGATTGGACGCCAGCACGAAACCCACGGCGGCGAAGGAAACCATCAGAATCGGGATCAGCGAGAGGAACGAGAAATAGGTGATCGCCGCACCAAACTGGCTGCCCAGACGATCGTTGAAACGTTCCGTGGCCCGCAGCAAATGCGCGACCCAGCCCCAGGACTGAACGTATTCCACCAGCCGTGAGAATCTGCCGATGTTTTTATCCACCGTCGAATTGCCGGTTTTGATGTTAATCAGCGGGGCGGGTGTTTCCTGTTTTACCGGTTCTTGCTTAGAAATAATGGGCATTGATCCATGTTGTCCTTAAAAGTGCATCCAGTCTTAAGTATAGACGCCTGAGCCGTCCGGGTGATATCCGGCGGATTTAACCGCTCAGGCAATGAACGTTTGGGTTATATCTGTCAGCCAGTCCATGAAGACTTTGACGCGCCGCGAAAGGTTCAGGCGGTGCGGATAAACCAGCGTCACGGGCATCGGCGGCGCACGGAACTGCGGCAAAATACTCACCAGCTGGCCACCCGCCAGCGCGTTACGAACGCCAATCAGCGGCGCCTGAATAATCCCCAGACCGGCCACGCAGGCTGAAACATAGGTTTCCGTGCTGTTGACCGTCACCGCACCGCCGCTTTTGACGGTTTTCACCTGCTTGCCGTCGAGATATTCAAACGCAGACGTATGGCTGCCGAGCGTTTGTTCGTAATGCACCATCGCGTGCTGCGCAAGCTGATCGGGATGATCCGGCGTGCCGTAGCGTTGCAGATAACCGGGGCTTGCGCAGTTAATCACGCTCAGATGCCCCAGCGGGCGGGCGATCAGGCCGGAATCCTTCAACGCGCCGCTGCGCACCACGCAGTCAAACCCTTCGCGCACCACATCCACACGGTGATCGGTACTGCTCAGTTCGATTTCCAGCGCCGGATAGCGGTTCAGAAACTCCGCCAGACGCGGCAACACCAGATGCGTCGCCATGCCGACCGACATATCCACGCGCAGCCGCCCGCTGATGCTCGCCGGGTTCGACTGAAACATCGATTCGAGTTCGTCCATGCTCGAAAGCAGTTCCTTGCAGCGCTGATAAAACACCTGACCGTCCTGCGTAAGCTGAACGCGGCGCGTGGAACGGTGCAGCAAACGGGCGGACATGCGGATTTCAAGTTGCTGGACCAGCCGCGACACGCTGCCTTTGGGTAATCCCAGACTTTCGGCGGCGCGGGTAAAATTGCTCAGTTCCGCGACGCGAACGAAAACCTTCATTGATTGAATTTTATCCACATTTTGCCCGATTGTTGTTGGTTTTGAGACAGTGAAACTCATTATGGACTATTTATCATTACAGGGGAGTCCAATAGGCTGTGTTTTAAACAACGAAAACCTACCAAATGCCAATGAGGTCTGAAATGAATCGTAAAATCGCTATCGTAACCGGCGGAAGCCGTGGTTTAGGCAGGAATGCCATTGAAAAATTGGCGAAAAAGGGGGTAGACGTCATTTTCACTTACCACAGTCAGATCGACGCGGCGAAAGCCGTGGTGCAGAACGTGGAAGCCTCAGGTGGAAAGGCGGTGGCTTTAGCGCTCAATACCGGCGAAACCGGTTCGTTTAATGCGTTTGTGGCTGATGTGAAAACGCAGCTTCAGCAGGTCTGGCAGCGCGAGACTTTTGATTTTCTGGTCAACAATGCGGGCGTAGGGCTGCATGAAGCGTTCACTGACACCACCGAAGAACAGTTTGACCTGATGATGAATGTCCATCTGAAAGGGCCGTTCTTCCTCACGCAAAAACTGTTGCCGCTGATGGCCGACGGTGGCCGTATTCTGAATATTTCCAGCGGTCTGGCGCGGTTTGCGCTGCCGGGCTCTTCGGCTTACGCCATCATGAAAGGCGCAATCGAAGTGCTGACGCGTTATCAGGCGAAAGAGCTGGGCGCGCGCGGTATCACCGCCAACGTTCTGGCACCGGGAGCGATTGAAACGGATTTCAGCGGCGGAATGGTGCGTGACAATCCGCAGGTGAACCAGATTGTCTCCGCGAACACCGCACTCGGGCGTGCCGGTTTGCCGGATGATATCGGCGGGATGGTGGCGCTGATGCTCAGCGATGAAGCTGGCTGGATGAACGCCCAGCGCGTAGAAGCGTCGGGCGGAATGTTTATCTGAGCCGTTTCTGTCAGATCTGAACGTTAACTTTCCTGGAAACGCCTGGCTTTGAGATGTTGCTGTTTTTCCAGCTCGAAAATCGCCCGTTGCAGGTCACGTTCCAGCGCGGGCGACAAATGCGGAAACTTAAAACTCAGCCGCTGCGTGCTGACGGTTTCGCCTTTGTTGCTGACAGATTTACGCGGCATCGAGCCGATATATTGCAAATCCAGCTTGAACGAGCCGAGTTCCGCCAGCTGAATCAGCGAATCTTTCAGCACCGCGCCGGAAGCCATTTCCGGTGGCGTTGTGCCGTCAATTTCCAGGCCAAGACCGCCGAGGGAAATATCGCGCACGCGCCAGGCAAACTCTGAGGCATCCGGCAGCTTTCCGCTGCAACGGTAATCCGGCAGCCAGGGAACGTTCACGCGGAAATACTCGCGGCGCTGGATAAAATACAGAACGGGGGGAATGTCGCAGGTAAACGTCGGCAAACCTTCGTACGTCACCTGACGTACCTGACCGCAGGCAAATTCCACTTTCGCACCGGCAGGTTCCGCGACAAAGTTCAGCGTCCCGGCATTGATCGCCAGACCGTTTTCATAATCTGAGCTGCCCAGATCGAACAAAAACTGATGGTTGTCAGAATCAACGTCCAAAATTTTACTGATAAATTGCCCGCGGGCGTGACTGACCATGACCAGCGTCTGGTTCTTCTTCAAGTCACGCAGTACGGACAAGATTGCCAGCGTGTTCCGCTTAGCAAACGACTCTCGGGATACTTCGCTCACCTGCCACACCTCTATATGCAATGATCACAATATGTTCGTACAGCCCTCGAAATAAAAAGTGCCTATTACGGATATCGGTTATTCAAAACAAAACTTTAATGTGTAATAACGGGTATTTTCTCCGGCTTAAGATGAAATTCCGCCGAAGACAGGCCGGAGTTGCTGCCGTCTTCACTTTATATATAGGCTATCTTTCACACTATCGAAGGTTATTTTCCGCCCTTGTCACGGATTTTTTGTTGTCCGGTTCGCAACGGGTTTCAGGAGTTGTATGGAACAAGTGATCAAGTCGCTGGATGCGCTTTACATTAATATTTGCGTGACTTACGCCAGCCTGGTGTTTTTCTATTTTTTCCTCAGCAGCGACAGCCCGCTCGGGCCTAACTCCCCACTCTACAAGCGTGTGTTGTTCGGAGTGCTCTGCGGCGCCGTGGCGGCTTTTCTGGATCGCGATTTGTTCCGACTCAGCGGCACGGTGTATTACAGCTTTGAGATGATCCCGCTGGTGATTTGCGTGTTCTACGTCGGCTGGTTCAGCGTGCTCTGTGGGTTTATGCTGAAATTCTTCCTCACCGGAATGTTCACTATCGATAACCTGTTTGTCGCGGTGATGATTGCGGGCATCTGCTATTTCCGGCCATGGCGCGACAACAACATCCGTACCTTCGCTATTGCGACGTCGATAGTCCTCGTGATCCGGCTGATTGTCTCGGCCCCTTATCTGAATTCCTGGGCAATTATCTGGAGTTCACTTGGCTACCAGCTGGTCACGCTTTTTTGCATGTTTATCTGTTACCACGGGCTGGGAGGTAAATTCCGCTACGTGCGCGCGTTCTTCCGCGAGAAAGAAAACTCGTCGATGGATTTCCTCACCAAAACCTTTAACCGTATGGGGCTGGAAGAACACCTGAAAGCGGTGCAGAAAAACCACAGCGGATTCGGACTGGCGATGCTGGATATCGATTTCTTCAAGAAAGTGAACGATACCTACGGGCATGCGATCGGCGATGACGTGTTGGTGCGCGTGGCGAATGTGGCGCGGATGATGCTGCGAAAAGACGACGTTCTGGCGCGTTTTGGCGGCGAAGAATTTGTGATTTTGATTGCCAGCGGCAACACGTACGAATGCGTGAAATGCTGTGAGCGTATCCGCCGCGCGGTCGAAAGCACGGTCTTTACCAACGCCGACGGCGAACCCTTCAAGATCACCGTATCGCTGGGCGTGGCGAACTACCAGCCAGACAAAAGTTGGCAGGAAAATATCATTGTGGCCGACAGTGCGCTGTATCAGTCCAAAACCAACGGACGCAACCGGACGACCAGCGTTTAACGATTTCTGAAAATTATTTTTCCCTCATACCGAATAAAATGCGGTGCTCAGGTGTTTACCTCATATCGAACACTTACGGGCACCGTTTTTTATGCAAACTTCCACTTCTGTTTCCCGCCACCGTTACGACGGGCTGACCATTCTTCTGCACTGGCTGACGGCGCTGTGCGTCATTTTTCTGTTTGCCAGCGCGCATATCTGGGAAGTGCTTGAGCGCGGCACGCCGCTGCGCAAAGGGCTGCAATCCGTGCATATTTCTGTCGGGATTTTACTGGCGGCGATTATCCTCGGGCGTTTGCTCTGGCGTCTGTTTACGGTCAGCACCGGGCGCAGCAAACAGGAACCTGTCGCCATGCCGGTGATGATGAAAGCGGCGGCGCATCTGACCCATCTGGCGCTCTACATCTTGCTGGTCACGCAGATCGTGCTGGGCTTTTTGTTCCGCTGGTCTCAGGCCGAGCCTTTCTACTTCTTCGGGCTTTTCCCCATTCCTGACGTTTTCAATTTCGACAGTGTGATGACCCGAACCTTCGGCACGTTACACAACAATGTGGCCTGGGCGCTGATTGTTTTGGCGGGCGTACATGCGCTGGCCGCACTGTTCCATCACTACGTTCTCCGCGACGGCATTTTGCGCCGCATGCTGCCGGGCCGCGTCAGCCGCCCGTAAATAATCTCTCCCCTACAGGAAGACAAAAACTATGAAGACAAAAACAGTGATTCAGGCGTTGTCGGTGGTGTGTCTGGCGGGTAATTTGCTGATGTTCAGTGTCGCCGCGCACGCGATGGGTGATGATTCTGATGAGAAAAAAACGCCGGACTGCCCGAAAGGGCAAATCTACGACAGCAAAACCAAAAGCTGCATGGTGGATAAAGGCGGCATGATTTCCGATCAGGACAAAACCCAGTACGCCTATCATCTGGCGAAATCAGGCCGGTATCAGGAAGCGCTGACGGTGCTCGACACGTTGAAAGACCCGAACACCAAAGAAGCCTGGAACTATCGCGGCTACGCCACCCGCAAACTCGGGCGTACCGACGAAGGCATCCGCTATTATCAGAAGTCGATTGCGATTGACGCAAATTACGCCAAAGTCCGGGAATATCTCGGCGAGGCTTATATGATTAAAGGGCGTCCTGATCTCGCGAAAGCGCAACTGGCGACCATCAGAGGCCTGTGCGGCACCGGCTGCGAAGAGTATCGCGATCTGAGCGCGGCTATCGACGGACATCCTGAATCCTGAAACGGGGAAACGCAAAATTTCACCCACCGACTTACGTCATGAACTGAGTCAGTGTCTGGCGCGTCTGTGGCGTTACGCGATGGTGTTATCGCGCAAGCCGGACGTGGCAGATGATCTGGTGCAATCGACCTGCGTGCGGGCACTTGAACGCTGCGCGCAGGTGGTTGATCGCGCCGGTGCCGATCGCTGGTTCTTTTCGATTCTGCATTCCATATGGGTCAACGAACTCAGGGCGCAGCACGTCCGCCAGGGGCAGGGATTTGTCGATGTCAGTGAAACCGACATGCCCGCCGATGCGTTCTCTTTTGAAGACCGGCACTGGCATACGCAGGTGATGCAGCGGGTGAATGCCCTGCCGGAAGCCCAGCGGAACGCGGTGTTTCTGGTGTATGTCGAAGGTTTTACCTATCAGGAAGCGGCAATGACGCTGTCAGTGCCTATTGGCACCATTATGAGCCGTCTGGCGGCTGCCCGGCTTTCGCTGGCAAAAGACACCGGTTCCGGCGCTCAGTCACAACAGGGAGAGAAAAAATGACCCGCGAAATCCCGCCAGCGCCATTCTCCGATGGAGTTCTGGTCGCCTACCTCGATAACCGGCTGAGCGAAAATCAGCGGGCGCAGTTTGATGCACGGCTCGCCGCAGACGACCTGCTGGCCGGACGTCTGGAGCAGATGGCGCGCAGCAATTTGCCTTTCCACGATGCGTTCGGGTCGATGTTGCAGGACGCGCCGGTGGGGCGTTTGCAGGCAGCTTTGGACGCGATACCGGATGCACCGGTTGCCCGTTCGCGCGGATTCAGCCGCCGTGCGTTGCTGGCGGCGTCGGTCAGCTTTATGGCCGTCGGGCTGCTCGCCGGACGCTATTCCGCGCTGCTTTCCGGTGAATCTTCCAAAGACAACTGGCGTGATCGCGTGGCGGATTACATGTCGCTGTACACCGCGCAGACGCTGGCGGACGTGAATGACTCTGCTGAACAACAGCAAATTCAGCTGGCGCGGGTACATAAAACGATGGGCATCGGGCTCAGCCCGGCAGCGCTGGAAGTGCAGGGCGCTGAGCTGAAAAACGCCCGTATTTTGCATTACGACGACTACGATATTGCGCAGATCACTTACCTTGATGCGCGCTACGGGCCGATGGCGCTGTGCATTACCCGCAGCGAACACCGGAATAATACGGCGCAGGAAAGTGAAATCCGGCAAAAAATGAACGTCGTTTACTGGCGCGAGGCGGGTTACAACTTCATGCTGATCGGCCACAGTCCCGCAGCCGTTATGGCGGCGCAGGCCGCGGCTTTGCGGGCTAATCTCGCCTGAGTAGTTTCTCTCCGAAACTAACTTATGTAATTATTTAAAGTATTAAACTATTTTTAATGCACGTAACGACGATGTTAAATTGTTTACGAAATCTCGATAATATGAGTATTCGGTAACATTTGTGTGGTTGATTTGTCGTTGTTCACCGCGGTTTTCGTTACTCCCCATTATTGTCCTTTCAGACTCTGAGGAAATAATCGCTTATTTCCCCACCGCACCGGGTTGTTGATTTCGTTTATCCAGGGAATCTGGATAGCTTTCACCTGCAAAACTAAAAACTAAACATTCAGAGAAACAGACGTCATGAGAAAGATACTCGCCATGATCCTCTGCCTTAACGTGGTTGCATTCAGCCAGACAGCGTTCGCAGAAGATGAAAAGCCCGTTGATGTTTTACTGATCGGCGGCGGCATTATGAGCGCGACGCTGGGGACATACCTTCAGGAATTAGAGCCGGACTGGTCAATCGACATGGTCGAGCGTCTGGACGGTGTGGCGCTCGAAAGTTCCAACGGCTGGAACAACGCCGGTACCGGGCACTCTGCGCTGGCTGAAATGAACTACACGCCGGAAAAAGCCGATGGCAGCATCGACATTTCCAAAGCGGTCGAAATCAATGAATCCTTCCAGATTTCCCGCCAGTTCTGGACTTATCAGGTACAGAACGGCGTTCTGCACAACCCGCGTTCCTTCATCAACAGCACGCCGCACATGAGCTTTGTGTGGGGCGATGACAACATCAATTTCCTGCGTAAACGCTTCGCGGCATTGCAGCAAAGCACGCTGTTCCGCGGCATGGAATATTCAGAAGACCCGGCGCAAATCAAACAGTGGATCCCGCTGGTGATGGAAGGCCGTGACCCGAAACAGAAAATCGCGGCGACCCGTATTCCGATCGGCACCGACGTGAACTTCGGTGAAATCACCCGTCAGCTGGTGGCCTCACTACAGAAAAAACCCAACTTCTCGCTGAGCCTCGGCCATGAAGTGCGCGGTATCAAACGTAACCCGGATAACACCTGGAACGTGACGGTGGCTGACCTGAAAAATGACGGCAAAGAAAGCGTCATCAAGGCGAAATTCGTCTTTATCGGTGCGGGCGGCGCGTCCCTGACCCTGTTGCAGGAATCCGGTATTCCTGAAGCGGATAACTACGGCGGCTTCCCGGTTGGCGGCCAGTTCCTGGTGACTGAGAACCCGGAAATCGTGAAACGCCATCTGGCGAAAGTGTACGGTAAAGCTGCCGTCGGCTCCCCGCCGATGTCCGTTCCGCACCTCGACACCCGTATTCTTGATGGTAAACAGGTTCTGCTGTTCGGGCCGTTCGCGACCTTCTCCAGCAAATTCCTGAAAAACGGTTCCCTGTGGGATCTGTTCGGCAGCGTCAATTTCTCCAACATCATGCCGATGACCCACGTGGGTATCGACAACTTTGATCTGGTGAAATATCTGGTCAGCCAGGTGATGTTGTCCGACGAAGACCGTTTCGATGCGTTGCGTGAATACTTCCCGGATGCGAAGAAAGAAGACTGGCGTTTGTGGGAAGCCGGTCAGCGCGTGCAGATCATCAAGAAAGATGAGAAAGAAGGCGGCGTTCTGCGTCTGGGCACCGAAGTAGTCAGCTCCAAAGATGGCAGCATTACCGCGCTGCTGGGCGCATCACCGGGCGCGTCTACCGCGGCACCGATCATGCTGCACCTGATGGAAAAAGTGTTCAAAGACAAAGTTGCAACGCCGGAATGGCAGGCGAAACTGAAGGAAATCATCCCTTCTTACGGCACTGAGCTGAACGGCAACGTCGCCGCCACCGAGAAAGAACTGGGCGACACCAGCCGCGTTCTGATGCTGGACAACCCGCAACCCAAAGCGGCTGAACCTGCACCTGCGGCAGAGACAAATGCTGCACCGAAAAAAGAGCAAAAAGTCGTCGCTGACGTCGCGCTCTGATCGAATTTATTAAGCAGCGATTTTTAAGGCGCGGGAGACCGCGCCTTTTTTGTTTCTGCTTTCTTTCTCAGATATTTCCAGTAAGTCTGTTCAGCATTCCTAAGCAATATCACTTTCCGAATACTTAAATTTAGGTAAACTGTATCCCTACTTTTTTCATGTGAATTAAGTCTCCAGATACCCGAAAAGCCGGATGCTTTTCACATCTCAACCAAGGATCGGTATGGATACACTGTCCCGTTATTCCCTCAATATCTGGAAAAGCCCCTTTGAACTCGACGTCCTCAACTTTCGCGGCGAAGAACAGCTCAGCGAGCCCTATTCTTATGTGATAGAGGCG
Source organism: Rahnella sp. ChDrAdgB13 (assembly GCF_017655185.1). Lineage (NCBI taxonomy): Bacteria > Pseudomonadati > Pseudomonadota > Gammaproteobacteria > Enterobacterales > Yersiniaceae > Rahnella > Rahnella sp. ChDrAdgB13. Next base: position 23,349 of record NZ_JAEMGT010000050.1, read on the forward strand.
ACCAGCCCGGAACCGGATATCGACCCCGCGCAGGTCTTACGCAAATTTGCCTGCTTCAGCATGCAGACATCCTCACAACCGGGCCGCACCATTTACGGCGTGGTGCGTGATTTTCAGCGCCTTTCGACTTCCCCCGATGAGACGCATTACCGCTTTGAGCTGGTGCCCCGCCTGAGACTGCTGGAAAACACCACGCGCACCGCCATTTATCAGAACCAGTCGGTGCCCGAAGTGGTCGAACAGCTCCTGCGCGCCCACGACCTCGAAGGGCAGGATTTTGAGTTTCGTCTCCGTCAGGCTTACCCGGAGCGCGAACTCATCACCCAGTGGGGTGAAAATGACCTGCAGTTTATCCGGCGTATTCTGGCCGAAGTGGGTATCTGGTGGCGCTTTGAAACCGATACCCGCCTCGAGTCCGAAACCGTCGTGTTCGGTGACGGGCCGGAGCAGTATCAGTTTGGCGTCACGCTGCCTTATTGTGAGCCTTCCGGCATGAGCGACGGTCAGGCGGAAAGCGTCTGGGGCATGAAAGTCCACTGGCAGGCCGTGACCGGGCGTATCACCAAACGTGATTACAACTACCGCGACGCCACCGCTCCGCTTGATACCGCCGCGCAGGTCAGAAGCCTGGCACCGGTGGCCGGTGAGGGATATCACTACGCCCTGTCGTACCGCGAGGTCGGGGACGATACCGACGCCGCCGCCGAAACCGGCGCGTTTTACGCCCGCATCCGCCACGAGCGCCTGCTCAATAAACAGAGCCGCATTTTTGCCCGCACCACCGGCCTCGCCCTGGCGCCGGGGCAGGTGCTCGAGCCGCAGAACTATCCCTTCAGCGACCTGAAAGACGGCATTCTCATCACCCGGATTGTCGCCAAAGGCGCCCGCAGCGAACACTTTCGCCTTAACCTGTGGGGCATGGCCTACAGCGAAAATGTCTGTTTCCGCCCCGTCCCGCCTGAGCGTCCGGTTATCCGCGGCACCGTACCGGCGCGGGTGGAAAGCACGGAGAAAAAGGATACTTACGCCTGGCTCGATAATCAGGGGCGGTATCGCGTCAGGCTCAACGTTGACCGGGATGCATGGGGTAACGGCCATGCGTACCTGCTGCTGCGCCTCGCCCGGCCTTACGCCGGTGACGGCTACGGCTGGCACAGCCCGCTGCCCGACGGCACCGAAGTCGCCATCGCCTTTGAGGCCGGAAACCCGGACCGCCCTTACATCGCCGGTGCCCTGCACGACTCGGACCACGCCGACCACGTGACCGAACGCAACCACACCCGCAACGTCCTGCGTACGCCTGCGAATAACAAGCTGCGGATGGAGGACCGGCGCGGCGAAGAGCACGTCAAGCTCGCCACCGAATACGGCAAAACCCAGCTTAACGCCGGGCATCTGGTGGATGCGCAGAATAAGCCGCGCGGCGAGGGCGTCGAGCTGCGCACCGACGAACACGGCGCGGTGCGCGGCGGTAAAGGCATTTTCATCAGCGCCGACGCCCAGCCCAAAGCGCAGGGTCAGGTCATGGACAACAGCGCCGCGCTGCGTGAAATCGAATGCCTGCAACAGCAGGTCAAAGCGCTGAGCCAGGCGGCCGCCGAAGTCAGTGCGCTGGAGGCCGATATCGCGGCGCAAATCGCGATGTTCAGCGAGCGCCTGAAGCCGATTAATCAGGTGGTGCTCGCCAGCGCCCCGGAAGGCATGGCGCTGACCAGCGGCGAGCATCTCCAGCTGGCGGCCACCAAAAACCTGATACTGAACGCCGGTCAGAACGCCGATTTTGGGGTGATTAAAAACCTGACCCTCAACACCGGGCAGGAAATGGGGATATTCGCGCTGAAGGGCGAAATGAGCCTGAAGGCCAGTCAGGGCATGGTTGAGATACAGGCGCAGAACAGCACCATGGCGCTGGCGGCGGGCAGGAAAGTGAGCATCACGGCGGTGGACGGCGACATCCTGTTTGCGGCGAAAAAGCGCATCACGCTGATTGGCGGCGGCAGTTACCTCATCCTGCAGGACGGCAAAATCGAGTACGGCACCGAACATGACTACTTCCGCCGCACCGGGCATTCGGTGCTGACGGTGCCGGAGGCAAAGCCGCTGAAAATGCCGAATATGCCTCTGGTTGAAGGCTATAGTGAATTTTTCATCTTACGGGATCAGGAGACCGGAGCGCCGCTCACAGGCTTGCCTTATACGCTGACCATCGCCGGAGAGGCGTTCGACGGCATAACCGATGAGCACGGACATACGCGTTATGCCTGGACCTCGCAGAGCGATGAAATCGAAGTGATTCCTCATCCGGAACAATTTATGCGGGAGATAGTTAACGCACGCTACTGGGATGAAGACAACGCCGTGAAACTGGATTTTTCCCATACTGACAAGGAAGATGAATAATATGGCATCTGGAAAGAAAACGGCCAGCCTGCCGGGCGCAACGGGCAAGAAAACGCCGACGGTGTTAAAACCGGAGGGTACCGCCGCTGAAGTCAGCAACCCGCTGGATTTATGGTATTTGTGCGAAAAGGTGAATTACGCACTTAAATTCCCCAAAATCCGGTCTGACGGTGCAGTGCTTTACCAGCGCGTCGTCACGCAACTTATCCGGCTGGATGACCGCAATTTTAAATATCATTTTCCCTACATCGGAGAAGTGGGTTATGACATGACCCAAAGCCCGCCAAAACCCGTGATGAGTAAAAAGAACCCGGCGTTTCCCAGCAGTTTTCCCTTATCGAAATACATGGCGATCAAGAAAGGGTATCAGTATCGCCTGCGCGGTTTACTTGGCAGCGACGTTACCGTGGAACGAACCAGCGAGCTGATGACGCGTAATGATCTTGAAAACTCCCTGACTGCGGGTATGCGGGAACAACCCGGCGCGGCAAAAGAAGTCGATGATATTTTCAAGAAAATGAGCCAAAGGACCGGGCTGTTTCGGATACCGGATGTTATCCGTATAACCAATCCAATGCTCAGTGGTTCACTGGCCTTTAGCCAGGAAAATATTCATACGGTGATTGAGATTAAATTTCCGGGCGACCGCTTGTCTTATGACCAACAACAGGCCTATCAGAGGATTTCTGGAAATAGAGAAAATTTTCGCCTTTTAGAAACGAAAGTTTGTCAGATCGACGACAAGCGAAAACGCGAGTGGATAAGGGATGCCAAAAAAGAACCGGTTTACCTGCCCGTGGGTCTTTCCGGGTACAAGCCCAATAACCCACTGCGGCCTGAAATTGAAGCTTACCCGCAAATAGAAGGATTAATTCAGCAGGAATACGAGGAAGTGATCCATTATTTTAATCCCGCAATCCCGGTGAACTATGATATGCCGAGGTTTGAGCCGATGCCTGACCCTGCGATATTGGTGGCAAAAGAAAGAGAAATGGATCGCGCCAGAGGGTATCTGGGAATGGTGCTGGGCGGGCCCATGTTTGCCGCCGCCGCAGCGCCTGTGGTTGCCGAGGCTGGCGCAGCCGTAAGCGGGGTTAAGGTCGGTACAGAAGTATTAATCGGTAAGTCGGCAGAGCAATTAGTCCGCTATATTAAGGAGTTAACTTCCGGGTTCGCCACCGGTGGGGCATCAGGTTATGCGTTTGCTGATGAACAGGCCAAACCGGATACTCATTCAAACACAAACAGCACAAGATCATTTTTAGATAACCCGGCGCAAGTGAGCCAGGATTATGTTTACTGGCCAGATTAAGGAGAAATTGCAATGGATTTTTTTGAAAAGTTTAAGCAGGCTGAATACGAATTCACCTATGGGGCACTTGATGACCCTGAAAATTATAATGCATTACAAGTAGGGCTGGTGGCCTATTTTTATATAGATAAAGGTTATTTACAAACAAATCGAGATGCAATAGCAAGCGCCCTCGAATTATGTCATGGGAAAATAGGGAAAAAACTAAAATGGAGTTTTTTCAAGAACCCTAATGTGACAGAAAAATATACCGACTCGGTAGCTTCCAAATATAAAATGTTAATTGAAAATTCAGGTGGAGAGCATGTTGATTTTTGGTGCGCTTCAGAAGAAGGGTTCGAACATAGCAGTGATTATAGAATTCACATGGCATCATCAGCAGATTGGTTCGAAATAGTTCATTCAGCTGTTAGTTTTTTTAATGTAAACTTTCCTGCAAGTTACACTAACTCTAAAGAGGAAATTTCAGCATTATTAAATGAACTCTGTGTAATCTTAAAACCAATGCATGGGTTATTAGGTCTTGGGATTCAACAATGTCAAGAAAAAGAAACCTTTCAACATATTGAGTATGATATATGTCATGATTTTCTAGGTATTGATGTTACTAATGATAATACAGATGAGCACTTTAGAAATGGCATTCGCTCAATCAACTGGTATACTTTTTTCAACGAGCATTGGCTCGGTAAGCTGGGCGGAATTAATACGCTGCGCTCAAAACTCGACGACCCGCGGATACAAATCACATCTTACGAT